>NZ_JBMFGY010000023.1:0-39020 GCF_049977125.1 Acidiphilium sp.
CACCCTCCTCAAACGCGAAGAGTTCCGCCACTCCTACCCCCATTCCTGGCGCTCCAAAGCCCCGCTGATCTACCTCGCCCGCCCCAACTGGTTCATCCGGATGGACGGTCCCGAACACATCCGCGAAAAAGCGCTCGAAGCCCTCGACGCCACGCGCTTCGTCCCCGATGCCGGGCGCAACCGCATCCGCTCGATGGTCGAATCCCGCCCCGACTGGTGCATCTCCCGCCAGCGCGCCTGGGGCGTGCCCATCGCCATCTTCGTCAGCAAGACCGACAAATCCATCCTCAACGACCCGGCCGTTTTCGCCCGCACCCGCGCCCTGTTCGAAACCGAAGGCGCCGATGCCTGGTACGCCCGCCCCGCCGCCGATTTCCTCGGCAATGACTACAACCCCGACGATTACGAACAGGTGTTCGACATCGTCGACGTCTGGTTCGAAAGCGGCTCGACCCACGCCTTTGTCCTCGAATCCCGCAACATGCCCTGGCCGGCCGATCTCTACCTCGAAGGCTCGGATCAGCATCGCGGCTGGTTCCAGGCCTCGCTGCTCGAAGCCATCGGCACCCGCGGCGCAGCCCCCTTCAAAGCCATCGTCACCGATGGTTTCGTGCTCGACGAGCAGGGCCGCAAAATGTCGAAATCCCTCGGCAACGTCACCGCCCCGCAGGAAGTCATCGACCTCTACGGTGCCGACATCCTCCGCCTCTGGGTGATGAATTCGGACGTCCATAACGATCTGCGCATCGGCAAGGACATCCTGAAACAACAGGCCGACCTCTACCGCCGCATCCGCAACACGCTCCGCTGGATTCTCGGCAGCCTCGATGGCTTCACCGCAGCCGAAATCCTCGAACCCGCCGCCATGCCCGAGCTCGAGCGCTACATGCTCCACAAACTCGCCGAGCTCGACACAATGCGCCGCCGCGCCGTCGAAACCCATGACTGGACCGGCGTCTATCCCGCGATCCACCAGTTCTGCAACAACGACCTCTCCGCCTTCTATTTCGACATCCGCAAAGACGCCCTCTATTGCGACGTGATGCTCGATGCCGAGGGCCACCAGCTCAAACAGAGCGAAACCCGCCGCGCCGCCCGCACCCTGCTCGACATCCTGCACCGCTGCCTCACCACCTGGCTCGCCCCGGTCCTGCCCTTCACCGCCGACGAAGCCTGGCGCGCCCGCTTCGGCGACGAGACCTGCGTCCACCTCGCCCAATGCCCCACCATCCCCGACGATTGGCGCGATGACGCGCTCGACGCCGGCTGGACGGAAATCCGCGCCATCCGCAAACTCGCCAACACCATGCTGGAGGATGCCCGCCGCACCGGCGACATCGCCGCCTCGCTCCAGGCCAAAATCACCCTCACCCTCGCGGTCGATGCCCCGATCGCACTGCAAAACGTCAATTGGGCCGAATTGCTGATCACCTCCGCCGCCGAAACCCTGATCGCGCCGGATCAGGCCGGCGCCGGTGCCGCCGCCCCGCTGCGCGCCCTGCCGAATGTCGAAATCGCCCCCGGCACCAAATGCGCCCGCTGCTGGAAAATCCTCCCCGAAGTCGGCGCCGACCCCGCCCACCCGACCCTCTGCCGCCGCTGCTGCGAGTATGTCGCTTGAACCGCCGGCTCGCCGGTCTGGCCATGGCCCTCGCGGTGCTGCTGGCCGATCAGGCCTCGAAATACTGGGTGCTCTACGACCTCCACCTCCCCGCGCGCGGCGTGGTCGAAATCCTGCCGGTGCTGAATTTCGCGATGGTCTGGAATCACGGCGTCACCTTCGGCATCCTCGCCGGCGACAACGCCACCCGCCTGCTGATCGTCGTCGCGGGCCTCGCCGTGGTCGCCCTCTCGATCTGGCTGTGGCGCGCCCCGCGCCTGACCACGTCACTCGCGATCGGCGCGATCATCGGCGGCGCGACAGGCAACATCATCTCGCGCCTGCAATACGGTGCCGTGGTCGATTTCATCGATGCCCATATCGGACGCTACCACTGGTATGTCTTCAACGTCGCGGATGCCTCGATCGTCTGCGGCGTCGCCGTCCTGATCTTCGACCTGCGCGAGCGACCCGAATGACCCACCCTTCCCCGATCCCGCACCCGGCTCTATCTCTGAACCTGCACACCCAAGGGCATGACCAATGAGCACTCCATCGATCGAGGCGGTTCTTGCGCATATCGACGCCAATCTCGAAACCTCCCGCGCCCGCTGGTTCGACCTGCTCCGGATTCCCTCGATCAGCGCGCAACCCGCCCATAAAGCGGATTGCCGCCGCGCCGCCGCGCATATGCGCGATCTGCTGACCGGCATGGGGTTCGAGGCCCGGTTGTCGGAAACCACCGGCCTGCCAGGGGTGATCGCCACTCACCACCACGCCGGCGGCAACGCGCCGCGCATTCTGTTCTACGGTCATTACGATGTGCAGCCGGTCGACCCGGTCGCGCTGTGGGACGCCGACCCGTTCGATCCGCAATTGATCGACGGGCCGGACGGGCAACGTGTCGTCGCGCGCGGCGCGGTGGACGACAAGGGCCAGGTGATGATGGTGCTCGAAGCGATCCGCGCCACCCTGGCCGTCACCGGCCGGCTGCCGGTGAACCTGACGGTTCTGCTCGAAGGCGAGGAGGAATGCGGCAGCCCCTCGCTCGATGCCATGCTGGCCGCCGAACGATCCGCCCTCGCCGCCGATTTCGTCCTGGTCGCCGACACCAACATGTGGAACCGCGACACCCCGGCCATCACCACCTCGCTGCGCGGTCTCGCCGCGGTCGAGCTGAAAATCACCGGCCCCAACCGCGATCTCCATTCCGGCCTGTTCGGCGGTCCGGCGCTCAACCCGATCCGTGCGCTGACGCGGATTCTCGGCGAGCTGTTCGACGAAAATGGCGTCATCGCGATTCCGGGCTTCTATGACGCTATCGCCGAAATCCCGGCGGACATGCTCGCCTCCTGGCGGGCAACCGGCTTCGATGAGGCCGCCTGGCTTGCCGCGATCGGGCTGCGACACGCCAGCGGCGAGGCCGGGCGCTCGGTTCTGGAGCAGAACTGGTCGCGTCCCACCGCCGAGATCAACGGCATTTTCGGCGGCTATCAGGGGGCCGGCAGCAAAACCGTCATCCCGGCCGAAGCCGGCGCCAAACTAACCTTCCGGCTGGTGCCGGGCCAGGACCCGGACCGGATCATCGACGGGTTCAAACGCTTCGTGCAGCAGCGCCTGCTGCCCGACGCCCACGCCCATTTCGAGGTGTTCGGCGCCTCGCCGGGGTTGATGGTGCCGATCGATGCGCCGTTCGTCCGTGCGGCGCGCGAGGCGTTGGCGGCTGAATTCGGCAAACCGCCGGTCCTCGCCGGGTGCGGCGCGTCGATCCCCGTGGTCGAGGCGTTCGAACGCCACCTCGGCCTGCGCACCCTTCTGGTCGGGTTCGGCCTGGATGACGATCGCATCCACTCGCCGAACGAGAAATTCGAAATGCAATGCTTTCATCGCGGCATGCGCGCCGAGGCGCGGATGCTGGCGGCGTTCGGCGTGGCGGCGTGAGGATCGATCGTCTGATCCGGCGTTACAACGCCCCGCCACGCCGGCCCACCGCCGCGCCAAGCCGCAGGCGCAGCGCGTTGAGCTTGATGAACCCCGCCGCATCCTGCTGGTTATACGCGCCCTGATCGTCCTCGAACGTCACCATCCGCGCCGAATACAGCGAATTCGGACTATCGCGCCCGATCACGATGACATTGCCCTTATAGAGTTTCAGCCGCACCGTGCCGGTGACCGAATGCTGGCTGGTATCGATCAGCGCCTGCAACATGCGCCGCTCCGGGCTGAACCAGAACCCGTTGTAGATCAGCTCCGCATAGCGCGGCATGAGGCTGTCCTTGAGATGCGCCGCCTCGCGATCAAGCGTGATACTCTCGATCGCCCGATGCGCCGCCAACAAAATCGTCCCCCCCGGCGTCTCGTACACGCCGCGCGATTTCATGCCGACGAACCGGTTCTCGACCAGATCCAGCCGCCCGATCCCGTTGTCCCGCCCCAGCGCGTTCAACCGCGTCAGCAGCGTCGCCGGCGAAACTTCCTCACCGTTGATCGACACGGCATCACCTTGCGCAAACCCGATCGAAATCACGGTCGCGACATCCGGCGCCGCTTCCGGGCTGATCGTGCGCTGATACACGATCTCATCGGGTTCCACCGCCGGGTCTTCCAGCAATTTCCCCTCGGAGGAGGAATGCAGCAGATTGGCATCGACCGAAAACGGGGCCTCGCCGCGCTTGTCCTTGGAAATCGGGATCTGATTGGCTTCCGCGAACTCAAGCAACCGGGTCCGGCTGGTCAGATCCCACTCGCGCCACGGTGCGATCACCCGCACATCCGGCTTCAGCGCGTAATACGCCAGCTCGAAGCGCACCTGATCGTTGCCCTTGCCGGTCGCGCCATGCGCCACCGCGTCGGCGCCCACCATCTCGGCGATTTCGATCTGCCGCTGCGCGATCAGCGGCCGCGCGATCGAGGTGCCGAGCAAATACTGCCCCTCATAGAGCGCATTGGCGCGAAACATCGGAAACACGAAATCCCGCGTAAAGGTTTCGCGCAGATCCTCGACGAAAATCTCCTTCACCCCGAACATCTCGGCCTTGCGCCGCGCCGGCTCGAGCTCCTCGCCCTGGCCCAGATCGGCGGTGAAGGTGACGACTTCGGCCTGGTAATTGGTTTGCAGCCACCGCAGGATCACGCTGGTATCCAGCCCGCCGGAATACGCCAGCACCACTTTTTTCACGCGCTTGTCAGCCATCGGAATCACCCTCAATTCAGTAGGCGCGCCGTATCAGCCACGCGCGCGCAGGACAAGGGTGCGCCAGCGCCGATGTCACGTCGCTGTGGAGGACGAGGGCTTGGGCAGCGGCGGGCCGACGAGTTGGCGAATTTTCGTGGCGGTGGCGGCGCTGTTCCAGTCGCCGGCGCCCTGCAGGCTGGCGACGACATCGCCCTTGCGGTTGATGATCACAGTGAGCGGGATGCCGTTGACCTGGAAGGCACGCAACGCACTCGACGAAGGATCGATCAACATCGGCACGCCGGTGATGTCGTGCTTTTTGTAATAGGGAATGACCGCCTTGATTCCATCGGAATCGACCGAAATGGGCAGGACACGGATACCCTCGGGCAGGACGATCCGGTTCAGCGCGACGAGCGAGGGCAGTTCGGCGCGGCACGGCGGGCACCAGGTGGCCCAGAAATTCACGATCAGCCCTTCGCCGCGGTAATGGGCGAGAGTCAGGCGACGACCCGACGCGTCCATGAAGTGAAACTCAGGCGCGGGCTCCGGCAGGGTTTCCGCGAGGTTCTGGGCAACGCTGGGCAACTGCCGGGCGCTGGCCGATTTGCCCAACCCCACAAGCGCCGTTAAGTCTGGCAGTAACACCCCCGCACCCAGTGCCGCGAAATGCCGCCGTGAAAGTCCGATTGTCATGACCGTCGATACTCCGCTCCAAGATAAGGCTCCGTCAGGATTTGGCCATAACCGCCCGCAAGCGCAATGGGCCAGCCTGCAATGGGGCGGTCGATTTTCCGAGGGGCCGGCCGCGATCATGCAGGCGATCAACGCCTCGATCGGCTTCGATTATCGTCTCTGGCGGCAGGATATCGCCGGAAGTCTGGCCCACGCCGCCATGTTGGCGCATCAGGGGATCATTACGAAAGACGACGAGGCCGCGATCCGCCAGGGGCTGACCGAAATCGGCGATGCGATCGCTTCACAAAAATTTACCTTCGATCCGGCGCTGGAGGACATCCACACCAATATCGAAGCCTGGCTGGTCAGCCGAATCGGCGAGGCCGGCCGCCGTCTGCACACCGCGCGCAGCCGTAACGATCAAGTCGCGACCGATTTCCGCCTCTGGGTCCGCGAGGCGATCGGGGCGATCGATCTTGCGCTCCGCGACCTGATGCGAGCGTTGGCCGATCGCGCCGCCGAACACGCCGCCACGATCATGCCCGGCTTCACCCATCTGCAAACCGCCCAGCCCATCACCTTCGGGCATCATCTTCTGGCCTATGTCGAAATGCTGGCGCGCGACCGCGGGCGGTTAGCTGATGCGCGGCGACGCCTGAACGAGTGCCCGCTGGGGGCTGCGGCGCTGGCGGGAACGACGTTTCCGATCGATCGGGATATGACGGCGCAAGCGCTGGGGTTCGATCGGCCGACCGCCAATTCGCTGGATTCGGTTTCGGATCGGGATTTCGCGGTCGAGTTCCTCGCCGCCCTCTCGATCATGGCGATGCATCTCTCACGCTTCGCCGAGGAAATCATCATCTGGGTCAGCGCGCCCTATCGCTTCATCCGCCTGTCGGACGCGTTCACCACCGGCTCCTCGATCATGCCGCAGAAGCGCAACCCCGATGCCGCCGAACTGGCCCGCGCCAAGACCGGACGGATCTTCGGCGCGCTGATGGCGTTGCTCACCGTCATGAAAGGTCTGCCGCTCGCCTATGCGAAGGACATGCAGGAAGACAAGGAAGCCGTGTTCGATGCCGCCGACGCCGCCGAGCTCAGCATCGCCGCCATGACCGGCATGGTCCGCGACATGCAGGCCGATGAGGCAAGGATGCGCGAGGCCGCCGGCGCCGATTTCGCCACCGCGACCGACCTCGCCGATTATCTGGTCCGCGATCTCGGCCTGCCGTTCCGCACCGCCCATCACGTCACCGGCCGCCTCGTCGCCGCCGCCGAAGCCCGCGGGATCGACCTCGCGGATCTGCCGCTCGACGCGATGCAGGAGGCCGAACCCCGCATCACTGAAGCCGTGTTCGCCGCCATCACCATCGAGGCGTCGGTCGCGGCCCGCAAGGCGATCGGCGGCACCGCACCGGACAACGTGGTCCGCGCCGCCGCGTCCTGGCAGGCGGCGCTTGCATGAAATACCTCATCCTGATCCTCGCCTGCGCCGCCCTCGCCGCCTGCGGCCGTGCCGGCGCTCCCTCGCCACCAGGTCCGGCGAGCGCGATCACCTATCCACATCAATATCCCTCACAATGAATGATTTAGAGATCGACATGAACCTTGAGCGGGATCGACCCTGGCATCGGTTGATCGCCCGGCGGCCACATTTCGCATGGACGGCGATGGAAGGGCTGTGCTTCGAGGGCGTCCCGCTGGCGTCGATTGCCGCCACACAGGGCACGCCAACCTGGGTCTATGGGGCAACAACGCTGCGCCAACGCTTGAATTTGCTGCAAACAATGTTTGCCGATGCCGAAATTCAGCCGGCGATCCGCTATGCGGTCAAGGCGAACGACCATTTGGCAATCTTGTCCTTGCTGCGCATCGGCGGGGCCGGAGCCGATGTGACCAGCGCCGGCGAATATGCACGCGCCGCGGCGGCGGGCATTGAGGCGGCGGCGATGGTCTATTCCGGGGTCGGCAAGCGGAGCGACGAAATCGCCACCGCGATCGAGGCCGGGATCGGGCAGTTCAATGTCGAGAGCGGCGAGGAGCTGGCGATGATATCAGCGCTCGCCAGCGCCCGGAACCGGACGGTGCCGATTGCGCTGCGGGTCAATCCCGACATTGCGGCGGGCGGGCACGACAAAATCAGCACCGGCCGCGCCGGCGACAAATTCGGCATCGCGTTCGATCAGGCGGCGGGGTTGTATCGTTATGCTGAAAATCTGCCGGGCATCAGGCCGGTCGGGTTTTCCACCCATATCGGCAGCCAGATCTTCAGCATTGCCCCGTTTGAGGCGGCGTATGGCCGGATCGTCGCGCTGATCGACGCGCTGAACGCCGAAGGCACGCCGGTCACCGGGCTGGACCTCGGCGGCGGGTTCGGCATTCCGTATGACGATGGCATCGGTTTTCCGCTGCCGGCCTATGCCGCGATGGTGCGGCGGGTTATCGGCGATCGGACGCTGGATCTGACGATCGAGCCGGGCCGCTGGCTGGTCGCTCCCGCCGGCCTGCTGCTGGCGCGGGTGACTCTGACCAAGGCGAGCGACGCGGCGCATTTCAGCGTTCTCGATGCCGGCATGAACGACCTGCTGCGGCCGGCGCTCTACGGCGCGACCCATGGGATCGTGCCGGTCGATGCGGTCGCCGCGACGGCGCCGGCGCTGCCGAGCGAGGTGGTTGGGCCGGTCTGCGAAAGCAGCGACCGGTTCGGCACCTACGATCTGCCGCGGCTCGCGCCGGGCGCCCTGGTCGCGATCCTCGATGCCGGCGCCTATGGCGCGAACATGAGCAACACGTTTAATGGTCGTCCGTTGGCGGCACAGGTCTTGATCGATCAGGAGCGATCCCATCTGATCAGAATGCGGCAAAGCGTTTCCGACCTCTGGCGCGGCGAGATCGTTCCGATCCGATGATCGCGCAGCGCCTTGAGCGGCTGCGCCGCCGGGCGCGGGTTGTGCTGATGATCGAGGCGGTGGCGATCGCGGCGTTGTGGCCGCTGGGTGTGGTGGCGCTGTTCCTGATCGTGACGCTGCTGGGTGCCGGCGGCTGGCCGGCGGATGTTGCGGCGCTGCTGGCGCTGATCGCGGCGCTGGCGCGCGCACGGCATCAGTTCAGCCCTCCCGAGCCGGCCGCGATCGACCGGCGGATCGAGCGGGATTCCCGCTTGCGGCATCGCCCGATCGCCGGGTTTGAGGATGTTCCCGCGCTGATCACGCCCCTCGGCAATCCGTTATGGCAAGCGCATCGCAACCGGATCGATGCCGTGCTGAGCACGGCACGGGTTGGCCGACCCGCGCCGGATTTCGCGGCGCATGATCCTTTGGCGCTGCGGGCCTTGCTGGTGCTGGCGCTGATCGCGTCCTGGATTGCGGCAGGCGGTTCCGCCGGATCGCGCCTCGCCGCCAGCCTGTCGCTGCCGCGCCTGTTCGGCGCGGGCGGCGCGAGAGTGCAGGGCTGGATCACCCCGCCACGCTGGACCGGCGAAGCGCCGCGGTTGATCACGCCGGGGGCAAAGGTGGTGCACGCGCTGACTGGTTCGTCGCTATCGCTGATCGTGACCGGCGCGGGTGACCAGGCACCCCGTGCGATGATCGCTGGCCATGCGCTGCGTTTCGCCGCCATTGCGCGCGGCAGCTATCGGACGACGCTGGCGCTGACCGCACCGGCGACGATCACGATCGGGCCGTTCTGGCACCGGATCGCGCGGTATCATCTGGTCATCGGCGCGCCGACGCCGCCGCAAATTGGCTTCACCACCCCGCCCTACCCCGACCCGGACGGCAAGCGGACCAATTTTTCCTGGCGGGCGACCAGCCCCTACGGCCTGACCCATCTGGTCCTGCAATTCCGGCCGTTGCTGGCGCTCGGCGCGAAACCCGATGCCGCGAGCGTACCGCTCGGCGCCGCCCCCCATGGCGACGCGCTGCTCGACCTGCTCGCCAGCCCCTACGCCGGCATGCCGGTCGCGGCCAATCTGCGCGCGACCAACAAGGCCGGCCAGACCGGAACCTCCGGCATGGCGAGCGTGACGCTGCCCGCACCGATTTTGCATAACAGAACGGCCCAGGCGATCGAAGCGATCAGGCGCAGGCTGGCGCTCACGCCGCAGGACCGCCCGGCGCTGGCTGCGGCCCTGGGCGCGATCGCCCGCACCCCGCCCGGTCCGATCACGCCGGCCACCCAGCGCGACCTTGCGGCATTCGCGCGGGAATTCGCGGCCGGCTCACCCAAGGCGCGCGATCCCGAGGCCAAGCTGTGGACCCTGGTGCAACGCGCCGAACAAGGCGCCGCGTTCCGCGCCGCCCAGCAACTCGCCGCCGCCCGTCACGCGTTGGAAGCGGCTCTCAACAAGGCGCTCGCCGGCACATCGCCCAGCGCCGTGCAGTTGCAGAAGCTGCTGGCCGAGCTCGACGCCGCCTCCCAGGCGCACCTCTCGGCGCAGGGACAGAAAGCCCCGACGAGCGCGCAGCTCAGCCAGATGTCCGCCATCAGTCAGCTCGCCCAGCAGATCGCCGATGAAGCCGCCGCCGGGGATACCGCCCAGGCGCAGCGTGACCTCGCGAAACTCCACGCCATGCTGCGTCAGTTGCAGAACGCCAAGGCCATGTCGGCGGCTCAGCGCGCGAAGCAACAGGCGGTGCAGCAAGCCGAGGGCAGTTTGTCGAAACTGATGCGCCAGGAATCCCGGCTGATGGACCGCACCGCCCAGCAGGACACCCCCGCCCCCATGGGCAATCAGGCTGGACAGCCGCCCAGCCCGGAAAGCCAGGAGCTCGCGCAACAGCAGCGATCGCTCGAACAGCAATTGCAACAGGCCACCCAGGCGATGGCGCAGGCGGGTCTGCCCCCATCGTCGCGGATCGGCGAAGGGCAGCGGGCGATGCACAGTGCGGCGACCCGGCTTCAAATGGGCGACGAGCCTGGCGCTGTCCCCGCGGAGCGTGCCGCCATTGCCGCGTTGCAACAGGCCGAGGGAGCGCTTCAGGCGATGCAGACCGGTCACGGGTCCGGTGGCGGCCCCTCCGGCCTCGGCCAGCGGGCCTCAGGTGGCCATGGCGAATACGGCAACCAAAGTCGCGGCGTCATCAGCCTCGGTCGCGCCGGTGCCCGTTCGGATGCGCGCACCATCCAGAACGAGCTGATCCGCCGCGATGCCGAACCCAATCTGGCGCCCCCCGCGCATGATTACTACCGCCGCCTGCTCGGCAAGGATTTCTAGGGTACGGTCCAGCCGGGGTGACGCGCCTGCTTCAATAGATGTCGGCGTAGAGCCGGATGATCTCCGCGGCGTCCGGCACCAGCGGATTATTCGCCGGGCTGCCCGATGCCAGCGCCTGTGCCGCCATCACCTCCTGCTGCGCGTCCCACGCCGCGCGCACGATCCCGAACGCTTCGGGTGTCGGCACGCCGAGATCGAAATTGATCGTCTCGAGCTCATCGACCAGCTTGGCCCCGGCCACCTGATCGGCATCCTCATCCTGCGCGAACCCGGCCAATCTTGCCGCCTCGGCATAGCGCGGCAGCGCCGCGTGCAGCGAATACCGTGTCACCGCCGGCAACAGCATCGCGTTCGACAGCCCGTGCGGCACATGGAAATGCGCCCCGATCGGCCGCGACATTCCATGCACCAGCGCGACCGACGCATTTGAAAACGCGAGGCCGGCGAGCGTTGCCCCCAGCATCATCGACTCGCGCGCGGCGCGATTTTCGGGTTCATGATAGACCGCCCGCAAATTAGACCCGATCAAGCCCAACGCCGCGCGTGCATAGGCGTCCGAAACCGGATTGGCCCGACGTGACACGAAGGCTTCGAGTGCGTGCGTGAAGGCATCGATCCCGGTGTCGGCCGTGGTCCGGGCCGGCACGCTCATCGAGAGTTCAAAATCCACGATCGCCGCGCTCGGTAATGCCCCCAACCCGCCGATCAGCATTTTTTCATCGGTTTCGGTGTCGGTGATCACGGTAAACCGCGTCGCCTCGGAACCGGTTCCCGCCGTCGTCGGCACGGCGATCAGGGGTAATGCCGCCACATCCGCGGCAAACGGCACCTTGAATGCGCGCATCCGGCTACCCTCGGGAGCCGCGAGGAGAATGTTGATCGCCTTGGCGGTATCGATCGGTGAGCCGCCACCGAACGCAATGATGCAATCGATGTCGCGATCGATCGCGAACCGCACCCCGGCATCCACGATCGTATCGACCGGTTCGGGCACGGTATCGCCGAAAATCACGGCGTGGATCCCTGCCTGATCGAGCGGTTCGGTGATCCGCCCGATCAGGCCCAGTGTCATCATGACCGGATCGGTCACGATCAGGGGCCGTTGCACGCCGAGTTTGCTCAACGTCACGGCGATACGCGCCGATGCGCCGGCACCGATGTCGATAAAGCGCGGGGCGAAGATATTCATGGTCATGGTGTGCTGTCCTCGACTCCTGCGCGCGATAATGCCGCGTGCGGCCTAACAATCAATGAACCAGGGCGCGATCGGGACAAAATTTTCAGCGATCGGCCGTCGGCCATCCCTGATCCGACGCAACCCGGCGTCAGCGCATCACGACAGCGCCGTCGCCCGCCACCCCGTTCCGACCGGTTCGCACAGGATCGGCGCGGCATTACGGGTGCGCACATCGAGGTCGAGGCCCATCAACCCGCGCAGCGCCCGAAAGAATGCGCCATGCGACACGATCAGCAGCGGTCCCGGCGCCAGCAGCAGCCGCCCCATCACCTGACTGGCGCGCTCGGTGATTTCGGCGAAGCTTTCGGCGCCCGCCGGCGTCGCGCTGCCGTCCAGCCACGCGGCGAACCAGGGTTCGAGCGGCTTGCCCTCCATGCCGCCGAATACCACCTCGCGCAGGTCCGGCTCGAAACCGATCGGCAATTTCAAGGTTTCATTGACGATCTCGGCGGTCACGCGGGCGCGCTGCATCGGCGAGGCCACGATCGCGGTGATGCCCCGACGTTCCAGCAGCGGCGCCGCCTCGCGCGCCTGGGCGTGGCCGGTGGCGTTGAGGGCGATGTCGACCGAGCCCTGCGAGACGCCGCGTGCGTTGTAATCGGTCTGGCCGTGGCGGAGAAACCAGAATGGCGTGCGCGGCAGCGCCATCAGGCGAGACCCTCGGCGTTCATCGCGCTGATCACCGCGGGGCGGGATTTCATGCGCGCATAATGCGCCGCGACACGTGGCGGCAATGTCAGGGTCTGGCGGCCCTCGGCCCAGTAGCTGACATAGAACAGGGCGACATCGGCGATCGTATAGTGGCTGAGCAGGAAATCCTTGTCGCCCAGCCGCTCGTCCATCAGGGCGAAGCCTTCGGCGAACATCCGCCGCCCCTCGGCGCGCACGGCGTCCTTGTCTTCGGGGTTGGGGGCAAACCGATCCGGGCGGAAGATCCGGGAAAACCCTTGTCCATGCATGTAGCTGTTGACATAGACCATGATCTCGGTCGCCCGCGCCCATTCCAACGGGTCTTCGGGCACCAGCCGGGCCTGCGGGTTGGTTGCCGCCAGATAACCCGCGATCGCCACCCATTCGGTCAGGATCTCGCCATGGTCGAGCAGCAGCGCGGGCACTTTCGACTTCGGATTGACCGCCAGGAACGCCGGCTTGAACTGTTCGCCCTCACGCAGATTGACCGCCTGCGCCTCATAGGGCACGCCGATTTCCTCGAGGATGATGTGGATGCCGAGCGAGCAGGCGCCTGGTGCATAGAACAGCTTCATGAGGTTTTCCTGTTGCTAATCGAACAATGAACTGACCGAGGTCTCCTCGGAGATATTGCGCATCGCGCTCGCGAGCAGCGGCGCGATCGTGAGAACCCGCAGATTTTTCGGCTGAGTGCGACCGGCGTCGAGCCGGATGCTGTCGGTGATCGTGAGCATCTCGATCGGGCTGGCCTCGATCCGGTCGAGCGCGCTGCCCGAGAGCACGCCGTGCGTGACATAGGCCGAGGCCGAGGCCGCGCCGTGCTTGAGCAGCGCCTCGGCCGCGTTGCACAGCGAACCGCCGGAATCGACGATGTCATCGATCAGGATGCAGTTGCGGCCCTCGACATCGCCGATCACGTTCATCACCTCGGATACGCCGGCCCGTTCCCGGCGCTTGTCGATGATCGCAAGGTCGCAGTGCAGCCGGCTCGCCGTGGCGCGCGCGCGCGCCACACCCCCCGGATCGGGCGACACCACCATGACGTCCCGGTCCGCGAAGCGCTCCTTGATGTCGCGCGCGAACAGCGGCGCGCCATACAGATTGTCGACCGGAATATCGAAGAACCCCTGGATCTGGCCGGCATGCAGATCGATGGTCAGCACCCGGTTGGCGCCCGCTTCGGTGATGATATTCGCCACCAGCTTGGCGGAAATCGGCGTGCGCGCGCTGGTCCGCCGATCCTGGCGCGCATATCCGAAGTACGGAATGACGGCGGTGATCCGGCGCGCCGAACTGCGGCGCAGCGCATCGAGCGTGATCAGCAGCTCCATCAGATTGTCATTGGCCGGAAATGCGGTGGACTGGATGACGAATACATCCTCGCCGCGCACGTTTTCCAGAATTTCAACATGGATTTCCATGTCGGCGAAGCGCCGGATCATGGCTCTGGTCAGATTGAGGCCGAGTGCGGCGCCAACCGCCTCGGCAAGTGGCGGGTTCGAATTGCAGGCAACTATTTTCATCAGCGGGATTCCGGTTACGGCTCACGCAAGCCGGCGTGTTTCACAGGTCGGCGCGTGTTGCGTCGCCGCGCGTTTAGCAATCGCGGGCATGCCTGTCCATTGTCGGGCCGCTTGTCCGTTGCACCCATTGTCGCGCGCAAGGTCACACGCATCGTCGCGCTTGGGCGCTTTGGCCTGGGGATCGCATTATCCCATTGCGTTAGCGCGGCTTGGAACATAATCTGTTTGTCATGAGTCAAAGCCTGTCGCTCCGATCGGATATCGTGCTGGATGCCTGGCTGACCCGCGATGTCTGGCCGCGCCGGATCGTGGCGTTCATGATCGATGTCATCGTGATCGCGCTGCTTGCGCTGGCGGTGGCCTGGGTCATCCTGGTGTTCGGCATCCTGACCCTGGGGCTTGGATTTCTGCTGCTGCATCTGCTGCCGCTGGTCCCGCCGATCTATTACATCGCCTGGCTCTGCACCCGCGCCGCCGCAACCCCGGGCCAGCGCCTGCTCGGTTTGACGCTTCGCCAGGACGATACGCTTGACCAGCCTGAACCGTTGCGCCCCAGCATCGCACAGGCGATCGTCTGGACCGTGCTGCTCTATTTGTCCTTCGCCCTGAGCATGCTGCCGTTTCTGCTGGTTCTGGTCACCAGGCGTCATCGCGCCCTGCATGATCTGCTGTCGGGGTTGACCGTGGTTCATGCCACCGCGCTGAACCGTGGCAGGCCCGCATGAGCGGATCGTGATGACCCATAGCAAAGCCGTGAGTAGGCCGCCGCAATTCTTTTACGCCACCGCCCCGCTGCCCTGCCCCTACCTCGCGGGCCGGACCGAACGTAAAGTCGTTACCGAGCTTTCCGGCGTCGGGGCCGAAGCGCTGCATGACCGGCTGTCCCGCGGGGGATTTCGCCGCAGTCATAACATTGCCTATGCGCCGGTGTGCCAGGGATGCCGCTCGTGCATTCCGATCCGCATTGTCGTGAACGATTTCGTTCCGAGCCGCACCCAGCGGCGCATCGCCGCCATGAACACCGACCTGCGCGCGTTTGAAATGCCGCCGCGTGCGACCTCCGAGCAATATCTGTTGTTCCAGCGCTACCAGCAGGCGCGACATAGCGATGGCGACATGGCGGCAATGAGCTTTTATGACTACCGCGCCATGGTCGAGGACACCCCGATCGAGACCTGGCTGGTCGAATATCGCGATGGCGCGGACCGGCTGGTTGGCGCCTGCCTGACCGACCGGATGCGCGATGGGCTTTCGGCGGTATATTCATTCTTCGCCCCCGAACTGGCGCGGCGCTCGCTCGGCACCCAATCGATCCTGTGGCTGGTGGAGCGCGCGGCCGAGCTGGGGTTGCCCTATGTCTATCTCGGCTATTGGGTGCCGGAAAGTCCGAAAATGGCGTATAAATCGAGGTTCAGACGCACCCAGATCCTGTCTGGTGGCGTCTGGATCGACCGTGACAATCTTCTGGCCGGCCAGCCCGGCGCGCTTGCAGCCACGGTCACGGCGGGTTGATCGCTCCAGACTTTCCTCTCCGGGCGCGTTTCGGTTACATCCTCGCGCTCGTCAGGTTCGACTGAAACCACCCGAAAGGCTGATCGCATGAAACCATTTATCGTGGCACTGGGTCTCGCCCTCGCCGGCATTGCCTCCGCCCGGGCGGCGGGCATGAGTCCCGTGTATGTCCATATGAACGGCGCCAACATGTTCCTGGAAAACCCGATCGCGGTGCGGCCCGGTCAAAAACTCGTGTTCGTCAATGAGGACACCGGCGGCCACACCATCATCGGATTCAGCCCAACCAGCGGTGCCACCAGCAAGGCGTTCGATGGTGCGGTGGCCGGCACCAAAGGCCCCGGCCATAAGGTGCACACCTATTCCATCAGCTTCAGCCGTCAGGGCATCGTACATTACTATTGCTCGGTCCACGCGATTCTCGCCAAGGAACCCGGCGGGCGCACCGTCGCCAAAGTCCGCCCCGGTGTTCACGGGTTCGGTGATCCGATGGCGGGAACCATCATTGTCACCACCGATCCGAAATTACTGGCCGACAACCCGAAAACCGCTTCGGAAAAGATCCTGCCGGGCTATTTCGGCGGCTGATCACCGCAGCGAAATACTCTTGCATCGGCGGTTGCGGGTTCTAACTGCCCTCTGGCGCGTGGTCGCTTCGGCTCAGCTACGGCCCCGCCAGCTGTTGGCGAGCATCATCGTCGTATTCGGCTGACGCGGAGGCATCATCCGCGGGTGGTCGTGCTCGCCATGACAAGATTTGTCGTAGCGCGCCATCATCCTGCGCCAAACGTCAGAGGAGGCTTCGTGACCCAGCCCGCCGCGACCAACCCGATCGCCCACGCCGCCGTCAATGCCACCACCGCCATGCACGGATGGCCACCGGCGCTGATCACCGCCGTTCTGATGATCGGCGCCGTTCTGGTCGCGATGATCGGACATTTCATCATGGTGCGCGTGCTGCCGCGCAAGCTGCTCGAGCGCCGCCCGGTGCTGGGCATGCTGGTTACACGCACGCGGCGCATCCTGTTCCTGTTCATCGCGGTGATCCTGCTCGGTGCCGTGGTGCCGGAGGCGCCGCTCTCCGCTGCCCGCAAATTCGACCTGCTGCACGCGCTCAGCGCCGGGTTCATCGTTCTGATCGGCGCGACTCTGATGGTCGTCGTCGATACCCTCACGGTCTATAAACTCTCGCTCCGGCCGGACAATATCCAAGCCGACGTCATGGCGCGCAAGCACGTGACCCAATGGCAGGTGCTCCGCCGCGCCAGCCACGTGCTGATCCTGATGATCACCATCGCCGCTGCCCTGATGGTGTTTCCGGCCGTGCGCGACTACGGCGTGTCGTTACTGGCCTCGGCCGGGGCCGCCGGGCTGGTCGTCGGCCTCGCGGCGCGGCCGGTCCTGTCGAACCTGATCGCCGGTATCCAGATCGCGATCACCCAGCCCCTGCGCGTCGAGGATGCCGTCGTGATCAACGGCCAATGGGGCTGGATCGAGGAGATCACCAGCACCTATGTCGTGGTCCGGATCTGGAACTGGCAGCGCATGATCGTTCCACTCGCGTGGCTCCTCGAACAACCGTTCCAGAACTGGACGCGTGACAGCTCCGAACTGATCGGCACCGTTCACTGGAATGTCGATTACACCGTGCCGGTTGATGCGCTACGCGCCAAACTTACTGAAATCGTCCATTCGACCCCGTTGTGGAGCGGTAAGGTCGTCGTGCTTCAAGTCACCCATGCGCTTGCGACCACCATTGAGTTGCGGGCCCTGGTCTCGGCGCGCAACTCCGGCGAAGCGTGGGATCTGCGCTGCTACGTGCGTGAAAAGATGATCGATTATCTGCAAGCCACCTACCCCGGCGCGCTGCCCAGACAACGGCTGGAACTCGAGGGGCAGCCAATGCCGGACCACGACGCACGGGCCGAGCGCCGGCAGGTCGATGCGTAAGTGGTTGGGATAACATCCGATGTGACTGAACCGCGTGGCTCAGTCACATCGGAAATCAGCGGCTCTATCCGTTATGCTTTTATCAGCGCGATCGGGCCGTTCATGCCGGGCCAGTTGGCGTAGCCGTTGGCGTCGCCGCCGTACCAGTAGGGTTTCGGGGCGTCGGCGAGGGGGGCGCCGGTGCGCAGTCGATCGACCAGGTCGGGGTTGGCGATGAAGGGGCGGCCGAAGCTGATCAGGTCGGCTTTGCCTTCGGCGATGGTGCTGTCGGCGAGTTCACGGGTGTAGTTGTTGTTGGCGATGTAGGCGCCGGGGAAGGCTTTGCGGAAGGTCATGTAGTCGATGCCGTCGGCGGCGCGGCTGAGTTGGGTGATGCCTTCGATGTCGTGGATGTAGAGCAGGTTGAATTTGGCGAGTTCGGCGATGTAGGTGCCGTAGGTCGTCATGGGGTCGGAATCGCGCGGGGTTTCGCCGGGCATGGTGGTGCCGGGGGACATGCGCAGGCCGACGCGGTGGCCGCCGCCCCAGACTTTGGTGACGGCTGCGACGACGTCGAGCGGGAAGCGCAGGCGGTTTTCCAGTGATCCGCCGTAGCGGTCGGTGCGGTGGTTGGTGCTGTCGCGGATGAATTGTTCGAGCAGGTAGTTGTTGGCGGAGTGGACTTCCACGCCGTCGAACCCGGCGTCTTTGGCGCATTGGGCGGCGTGGGCGTAGTCGGCCACGATAGCGGGGATTTCGTCGGTTTCGAGGGCGCGGGGGGTGACGTGGTCTTTCAGGCCGGTGTTGGTGAAGGCCTGGCCTTTGGGGGCGATGGCGGAGGGGGCGACCGGGAGTGCGCCGTTGTGCAGGTCGGGGTGGGAGATGCGGCCGGTGTGCCAGAGCTGGAGGAACATGACGCCGCCATTGGCATGGACGGTGCGGGTGACGTGCTGCCAGGCTTCGACCTGTTGTTCGGTCCAGATGCCGGGGGTCAGGGCGTAGCCGCGGGCCTGGGCGGAGATGTTGGTGGCTTCCGAGATGATCAGGCCGGCGGTGGCGCGCTGGGCGTAGTAATCGGCGGCGAATTTCGGGGGGATTCCGGCATCGGAGGAGCGGCTGCGGGTGAGCGGGGCCATGACGATGCGGTTTTTCAGGGTGAGATCGCCGATGGTGACGGGTTCGAACAGGGGGGACGTGGTTTTCTCGAGCATTTTTGGGTCCGATGCTGGGGTTGGGTTGTTGCCAAGATGGGGATTGTTGCGCTGCAAGGTAAGTGCGGTGTGGGTCAGGGTTGCGTGCGGGCGGGCGGCAGGCCAGCGAGGAAGATCATGCCGATCAGCATGGTGGCGGCGGCCATGAACAAGGCGCCGCGGTAGCTGCCGGTGAGTGCGGCGATCATGCCCGAGGCGGCGGGGGCGATGATCTGGGCGGCGCCGAAGCTGATGGTCAGGCGGGCCATCGCGGTGGCCGGGTTGCTCGGGTAGAGGCGGCCGATGATGCTGAGGGTCATGCTGGTGATGCCGTTGAAGGAGGCACCGTAGAGGAGGGCGCCGAGGATCAGGCCGTCGAGCCCGGTGGTGAGGGCCGAGAGCATGATGCTGAGGAAGAGGAGGGCGAAGGCGGCGAGCAGGGCGGTTTTGTCGCCGGTGCGGCGTGCGATGCGGTCCCAGAGCGGGCAGGCCGGCATCGCGCCGAGGCCGACGATCACCCAGATGAGGTTGCCGTAGCCGTGCAGGGCCGGGTTGTGGGCGGCGATGGCGACGATGAAGGTGGCGCTGACGACGTAGCCGACGCCGGCGCAGAAATAGGCGAGGGTGAACAGGACGAGCCAGGCGCGGGCGGGGGGATGGTCGGGCGTGGTGGCCTGGTGGGCGCTGGGGCGCGTGGGCGCGGGCATCCAGACCCAGGCGGGGATCAGCAGGAGGATGCCGACGGCGCCGGCGACGATCCATTGATCGGCCCAGTTCAGGGCGTGCGCCATGGCGATGGCGAGCAGGCCGGAGACCGCGATGCCGAGGCCGACGCCGCCGAAATGGACGCCGAGTTCGAGGCGGCGGCCGTGCTGGCGCAGCCAGGTCATGACGAGGCCGGAGCTGAGCAGGAGGCCGGCGACCGAGGAGATGCCGGCGGCGAAGCGCAGAATGGCCCAGACGATCATGTTGGTGGTCAGGCCCATGCCGGCGGTGCCGATCAGGGCGACGATGAGCAGGGCGCGGTAGAGGCGGAATTTCGCGGCGAGGTCGCCGACCGAGGCGGCGAGGAGGGTGCCGGCCATGTAGCCGGCGTAGTTGATGGTGGCGAGCCAGCCGCCGCCGGTGACCGAGAGATGGGCCTGGGACTGCATCAGCGGCAGGAGCGGCGTGTAGAGGAAGCGCGCGAGGCCGAGGGTGAGGACCATGCTGGCGACGCCCGCGGCCATGACTTTCGCGGCTTCGGCGGTGGTGGCGCTGGGCTGGGTGGTCATGGAGCTCGGTTCAGGCGCGGGCGAAGCGCCAGTAGCGGGGGGTGCGGCCGGCGCGGATCGCCTTGGCTTCGTAGCGGGTGGGGCACCAGTCGGCGGGGCGGGTTTCGGTGGTTTCGATCAGGGTGAAGAGGGTTGTGGCGGCGAAGACCTGATCGACCCAGGCCTGGTAGGTGGGATCGTCGCTGGCGATGCGCCATTCGCCGCCCGGTTGCAGGATGCGGGCGAGGTCGGCGAGGGTGGCGGGGTGGACGAAGCGGCGCTTGGCGTGGCGGGCTTTCGGCCAGGGATCGGGGAACATCAGATAGGCGCGGGCGATCGCGGCATCGGGCAGGCTGCGGATCAGGGGACGGGCGTCGTCGTCATGGACCCGCAGATTGCCAGGGATGGTTTCCGGCTGGTTCAGCGGGGCGAGGCGCGAGAGCAGCGAGGCGATGGAATTGGCGAAGACCTCGCAGGCGATCAGGCCGATATCGGGGTGCTGGCGGGCGATGGCTTCGGCGTGTTCGAAGCCGCCGGCGCCGATTTCGAGCCAGGTTTCGCGCGGGGTGATGGCAAAGGGGATCGGCCAGCGCAGGCGGGGCAGCAGGGTTTCGATCAGTTCGGCCTGACGCGCGCGGAGTGTGTGGCCGACCGCCCGACCGTAGAGACGGTCGGGCGGGGGCTTCAGGTCAGCGGCCAAAAGCGGCTTTCAGCGTGGGGACCAGATCGGTCTTCTCCCAGGTGAAGGTGCCGGCTTCGGCATCGGGTTCGCGGCCGAAATGGCCGTAGGCGGAGGTGGGCACGTAGATCGGGCGGTTGAGGTGAAGATGCTCGCGGATGCCGCGCGGGGTCAGATTGACCGATTCGCGGAGGACACGCTCGATTTTCGCCTGTTCGACGTCGGTGCCGGTGCCGTGCAGGTCGACATAGACCGACAGCGGGTGGGACACGCCGATCGCGTAGCTGACCTGGATGGTGCAGCGGGTGGCGAGGCCGGCGGCGACGACGTTTTTCGCGAGGTAGCGGCACATATAGGCGGCCGAGCGATCGACCTTGGTCGGGTCCTTGCCGGAGAAGGCGCCGCCGCCGTGGGGGGCGGCACCGCCATAGGT
Source organism: Acidiphilium sp. (assembly GCF_049977125.1). Taxonomy (NCBI): domain Bacteria; kingdom Pseudomonadati; phylum Pseudomonadota; class Alphaproteobacteria; order Acetobacterales; family Acidocellaceae; genus Acidiphilium; species Acidiphilium sp. Next base: position 21,115 of record NZ_JBMFGY010000023.1, read on the forward strand.
GTCGACGATGATCTTGCGGCCGGTGAGGCCGCAATCGCCGTCGGGGCCGCCGATGACGAAATTGCCGGTCGGGTTGACGTAGAAATGCTCGTCGCTGCACATCCAGCCTTCGGGCAGGAGCTCGGTGATCAGCGGGCGGAGCATCGATTTGATCGCTTTCTGGCTCAGCCCTTCATCGTGCTGGGTCGAGACGACGATCGAGGTCGCGCCGACGGGTTTGCCGTCGATGTATTTCAGGGTGACCTGGCTTTTGGCGTCGGGTTGCAGGCCGGCGGCGCGGGTGTCGCCGATTTTGCGAAGCTCGGCCATGCGGCGCAGAATCAGATGGGCGTAGTGGATCGGGGCTGGCATCAGCGCTTCGGTTTCGGTGCAGGCGTAGCCGAACATGATGCCCTGATCGCCGGCGCCTTCGTCCTTGTTGCCCGAGGCATCGACGCCGGCGGCGATGTCGGCCGACTGGGCGTGGAGCAGGACGTCGATATTGGCGTCGCGCCAGGAGAAGCCTTCCTGGTCGTAGCCGATATCCTGCACCGCCATGCGGGCGAGATGGGCGAGGTATTCATTGGTGATCGAGGCGGGGCCGCGGGTTTCGCCGGCCAGCACGATCTGGTTGGTGGTCACCAGGGTTTCGCAGGCGACCCGCGCGTAGGGGTCGGCCGCCAGATAGGCATCGAGCACGGTGTCGGAAATACGGTCAGCCACCTTGTCGGGGTGACCTTCGGAAACCGATTCCGAAGTGAACAGAAATTCGCCTTGGTCGCGCATGGATTTCTCCTCTTGTCGCGATTGCCCGGAGCCGGGGAGCGCCCTGGCCGAATGCCCGAGCCCTGCGGGATTGGCGGAAAGCCGGGCAAGGGTCAAGATTGATGTGGGTTAGAATCCCAGCAGATCACGCATGCCGTAGCGACCCGGGGGTTTTCCGGCAAGCCAGAGTGCCGCCTGAACCGCGCCATCGGCGAAAATCCGGCGGTCGAGCGCGTGGTGGGTCAGCGTGATCTGTTCGGTGGCGCTGGTGAACAGGGCGCTGTGGCTGCCGACGATCTGGCCGCCGCGCAGGGATGCGATTCCGATCGCGCCGGTTTCACGCGGGCCGGTGTTACCATCCCGCCCGGATTGCCGGACCGACGCGAAATCGACCCCCCTGCCCCGCGCAACGGCATGGCCGAGGCTGATCGCGGTGCCGGACGGGGCATCGATTTTTTGGCGGTGATGCATTTCAAGGATTTCAGCGTCATGGGTATCAGGCGCGAGGCTGGCTCCGAGACGTTCGGCCAGGGCGAGAACCAGATTGACCCCCGGCGAAAAATTCGTCGCGGTGAACACCGCAACGCGGGACGCCGCAAGATTGACCAGACGCTCATCGTCATCCGAGAGACCGGTCGTGCCGAGCACCCAGCCCGTGCCGGCCGCGGCCAGAACGGCGGCATGGCCGCGCACCGCCCCGGCGGTGGTGAAATCGATCACGACGTCACAAGCGGCTGCAAGCGCCGCGAGATCCCCGGACCGCCCGATGCCGCCCGCCAGGATGGCGCCGGCAAGGGGCACCGCTTGCGCGAGCAACTGACCCATGCGCCCGGTGATGCCGAGAATGCCGATGCGAAGCGGAGCAGCGTTCATGGTGTCTGACTAACCGAGACCGGACCGGTCGCGCAACCGCTCACGAACCCATGTCAGGCCGATGCCACATCGCCGCTTCATCGGCGCCGGGCGCGGCAATCACGCCGTGGTCGATCTCGGCCCGCATGGCCTCATGCAGATCGCTCATCGCAACGCCGCCGTGGGCGTGGCAGATCGTTGTGATATCGCTGGCCAGAACCCCCGCCAAGCCCAGCATCGGCGGCGGCGGAACGGTGATGTGGTTGCCCTGCGCCGCCGCGATATAGGCAGTGCATTCCTGCGCGATCAACGCGTAGGAGGCCGCGCGCTGCTGCGTGACGCCGGGCAACGACCATCCGGCAAACCCGCCCGCCAGAACGAAACCGGCAATCAGGCCGGCACTATAGCGGCGCATCCGCGACAGGCCGAAGCTGCCGGCCACGCCGGCGCACAAGGTGAACCCCGCCGCCGCGATCAGCAATGCGATGACGATCAGCGGCATGACACCAAGCGTAGCACTCACCGAGCGGTGGATCTGCGCGTAGAAATCGGAGAGGGACATGTGCCGAACCGCCTGGGTCAGAACGCCGAAACCACAACGCGGCGCGAATTTGTCGCGGACGTGCGCACGATCGTGGCAGCTCGTTTTGATCCCACCGATGCCGATCGGAACCCATCCCACGGACGACCCCGATCACTTGATCATGATGATCCGGTTCGCGTCTCCCGACAAGATATAAAACTTCATTCCATGTAAGATTGCAGGGCCTGCGAACCGCCGCCGGGCAGCGTCACGACCCGCCTCACAGATCAAGGCGCGGCTGAACTGGTTTGGTTGGGCGATGGTCGGTGCGCACCGCGAGGTTACCATCATGAAAGCGGATGGTCAGTCGTCGCAGCGCCGAGGCCGCGTGGGCCGAGGTGACGGGATCGCCGGTCGGGCCGATCGCCAGCGCGAAGCCACGGGCCAGCACCGCCGTGTAGGACAGGCTCTCCAGCCGCCCCGCAGCGGCATCGAGCTTCAAGTGGCTTTCGCGCAATCGTGCCGCGGTGGGTACCGCCAGGCGTTGCGCCAGCAATGCGAGACCGTGCCGCTTGGCGGCGATCAGTTCGCGCGGGTGCAGTAACCGCCCCGCGAGGCGATCGAGCGTCGCGCGCCGCGTGGCCAGAAGAGCCGGCATCGCGAGGGCCAACCGCTCGCCCCGATCATCCAGCCGCTGCCGCGCGGCACCAAGCATGGCGGGCAGATCAGGCAATCCCGCGGCGGCCCGATCGAGGCGCAGCCGCACGGTCTGTGCGATCCGCAGCAGCGCACCGGCCAGTCGTGCGCCCGATTGCGCAAGATCGGCGGCGAGGGCGATCCGGTCCGGCACGGCGAGTTCGGCCGCCGCCGTCGGTGTCGGCGCGCGGCGATCGGAGACGAAATCGATCAGTGTCGTGTCGGTTTCGTGCCCGACCGCGGAAATCAGCGGAATCGGGCTCATCGCCGCCGCACGCACCACGTCCTCATCGTTGAACGCCATCAAATCTTCGAGCGAGCCGCCGCCGCGCGCAATGATCAGCACATCCGGCCGGGGAATCGCGCCATGGGGCGGCAGCGCGCCGAAGCCCGCGATCGCATTGGCAATCTGTGCCGCCGCTCCCTCGCCCTGGACCGCGACCGGCCAGAGCACGATGTGGCTTGGGAAGCGCCGCGCGATCGTGGTTTTGATGTCCTGGATCACCGCACCCTGTGGCGAACTGACCACGCCGATCACCCGAGGCAACATCGGCAATGCCCGCTTGCGCGACGCCTCGAACAGACCCTCGGCCAGCAGACGCAGGCGAAGCGCTTCGATCCGCGCGAGCAGCGCGCCTTCGCCGGCATAATCCAATCGCTCGATGATCAGCTGATATTCCGACCGTTCGGGGTAGGAGGTGATCCGCCCCGTCGCGATCACCTCGATGCCGTTTTCCGGCCTCAGCCCGACTCGCGATGCGCTGCCCTTCCAGATGATCGCACGGATTTTCGCTCCCTCGTCCTTCAGCGCCATATAGGTATGGCCCGAGGCGTAGAGCTTCATTTCGGTGATCTCACCACGAACCCGCACCCGCCCAAAGGCTGTTTCCAGTGTGCGCTTCACCGCTCCGGCAATTTCGGACACGGTGAGTTCCGGCAGGTTGCCCGCCGGCGGAGGTAAGGTTTCGCTCATCGAGATGGAGTATGCTAAGCGCCCGCTCGCAAGGCAAGCAGGAGGCCAGGGGATGCGGGTTCTGATCATCGGTGGCGGCGGTCGCGAGCACGCACTGGCCTGGAAGATCGCGCAAAGCCCGATGCTGACCGACCTGTTCATCGCCCCCGGCAATCCGGGTGCTGCGGCGCATGGCACGATCGTGCCGATCGCGGCAGACGACATCGCCGCCCTGGTCGATTTCGCGCGGACCCAGCACATCGATCTGGTGATCCCCGGTCCGGAGATTCCCCTCGCCCTCGGCATAACCGACGCGCTGGCGGCCGCCGGCATCGCCTGTTTCGGCCCGACCCGGGCGGCCGCACAGCTCGAAGCCTCGAAATGGTTCACCAAGCAAATCTGCGATCAGGCTGGCATCCCGACCGCCGCCTGGGCCGGCTTCACCGATGCCGGGGCCGCCCGCGCCCATCTCGCGACCCACCCCGCGCCGATCGTGATCAAGGCCGATGGTCTCGCCGGTGGTAAGGGCGTCGTGGTCGCCATGACCGATGACGAGGCGGATGCCGCGATCACGGCGATGCTGGAGGATCGTCGCCACGGTGAGTCAGGGGCGAGCATCGTGATCGAGGAGTGCATGACCGGCACCGAAATGTCGCTGTTCGCGCTTTGCGACGGCAAGACCGCGCTGTTCTGCGGCACCGCGATGGACCACAAACGTGTGGGCGAGAACGATACCGGCCCGAATACCGGCGGCATGGGGGCCATTGCGCCGCATCCCGCCGCGACACCGGCATTGATCGACACCGTCATGGACCGCATCATCCGCCCGACCCTCGCGATGATGGCGGCACAGGGTACGCCGTTTCGCGGGTTTCTGTTCGCCGGGCTGATGCTGACCGATGCCGGCCCCCGACTGATCGAGTTCAATGCCCGCTTCGGCGATCCCGAATGCGAGGCTCTGATGCCGTTGCTGGCCAGCGACCCGTTGCCGATACTCAATGCCGCGGCGCACGGGACGCTCGATCCGGCAACGCGCCTCGCCTGGCGGGATGGCGCGGCGGCTAGCGTGATCATCGCGGCACGGGGCTATCCCGGCGCGTACGCGCAAGGGGGGGTAATCGATCTCGCCGGGGTGAGTGGGGTCGAGCATGTCATGGTGTTCCAGGCCGGCACGCGCCGCCACGGCAATAGGCTGGTCAGCGCCGGTGGCCGGGTGCTCGCGGTCACGGCGGTCGCCACTGACCGGCGCGACGCGATCGATCGTGCCTATCAGGCCGTCGATGCGATCAGCTTTATCGAGGGCTTCTGCCGTCGCGACATCGGTGCGAACTACCATTAACTGTTGATGGACGTTTTTCTCGCATTCGTGTAACCAAACTTCGTTGAGGGGTGCAGGGCTGGGGTGTTATGTGCGCCGCAACAGCAGCATCGAGGTCGTATCTCCGACCGATGGTGCTGGAACGTCCGGCTACCGGGCATTCCGGTCGTAGTGGCAAAATACTGCGTGATCGTTTCCCGTTGCCGCGTGTGGGAGCCAATCAATTATGATATTGCTGAACGTGATGCCGAAAAGTGATGCCGAACGCCGGCAAATCACGGTCTTGTTCTGTGATCTGGTTGGCTCAACCACTTTGTCGACCACACTCGACCCCGAAGACATGCGCGAATTGCTCAATGCCTTCTTTTCCACCTGCAGCCAGGAAGTCGCCCGGTTCGGCGGCACTATCGGCAAATACCTGGGCGATGGTGTGCTGGCCTATTTCGGCTACCCTCATGCCCATGAGGATGACGCCGAGCGCGCGGCGCGAGCGGCACGGGCGATGACCGAGGAGATCGGCCGCCTCGGTTCACCGAACGGTGGCGCCTTGCGGGTGCGTTGCGGCATTGCCACCGGAGTTGTCTTGGCAGGCGATACGATCGGCGATCCGGCGATGAACGAACCGGCGGTGGTCGGCGAAACCCTCAATCTGGCTGCACGGTTGCAAACGCTGGCGCCGCCCGGCGGCATCGTGATCGCCGAACAGACCCGACGGCTGCTAGGTCGCGCCTTCCGGCTCGAGGCCGGTGAACCGGCAAGATTGCCGGGTTTCGCCGGTACCACCCCATACTGGCTGGTTACCGGTGAGACCGGCACGGCCACGCGGTTCGAGGCTCGACGCGGCACCGCCGCCCGGATGATCGGCCGTGATGGCGAATTCGAGCGGTTGCGCGTGCAGGCGGCAGCGGCACTGACCGGCGCGGGGGGAGCGGTGCTGCTGCGTGGTGATCCGGGTATCGGCAAATCCCGTCTAGCCGCCAGTCTCGCCGATGCGCTGCGCGGCACGGCAACACCGCCATTAATCATCACTTATCAATGCACCCCGTTTCACCGCGAGAGTGTGCTCTACCCGTTCCGTACCCAGTTCATGCGTGCCTATGCACTCACCGAGGCCGATCCGGCCGAAGCGCGGCTCGCGGCGCTGGAAGCGATGGTCGCGCGACTGCAACCCGACGATCCGGATGCAATGGCGCTCTTCGCCGCGTTGTTCGCCATTCCGACCGGCGCACGCTTCGCCCTTCCCGTGATTTCGCCAACCGAACAGCGGCGGCGTACCCTCGCCGCAATCATGCAGGCGATGCGGCATCTCGCGCGCGAGCGGCCACTCTTTCTTCTGTTCGAGGATGCGCATTGGGCCGACCCGACCTCAATGACCCTGCTGGGTATGATCGTCGCCAGCCTGCGCGCGACCGCCGGATTCGTTATGGTCACCGCCCGGCCGGGAATCGAGCCGGACTGGGTTGCGGTCAACCATGTTGCAACGCTCGATCTCGATCATCTCGACAGCTCGAGCACGACCGAGCTGGTACGCGCGGTGGCATCGGGGCGGACGCTCGACGCCGTGATCGAACGGGAAATCGTCGACCGCGCCGATGGGGTGCCGCTGTTCGCCGAGGAACTGACCCGCGCGGTGCTGGAAGCCGATGTCACCACAATTCCCGCCACATTGCAGGATTCGCTGATGGCGAGGCTGGACCGGTTGGGTGATGCCAAGGACATCGCGCAGATGGCCGCGGCGATCGGGCGGGATTTCAGCGTCGCGCTGCTCGAACGGATCGCCGGGCGTGATCGCCCGATGATCGACGTCGCGCTGGAACGGCTCGAAGCGACCGGGCTGGTGATCGCCACGCCGGCCGCGCCCGGCGCGTATCGCTTCAAACATGCGCTGGTGCGCGACACCGCCTATGAAAGCCTGCCGCGCACCCGCCGGCGCACGCTGCATCTGGCCCTCGCCGAGACCCTGCGCGACCAATTCACCGAGGAGGCCGAGGCCGAGCCGCAGATGGTGGCGCGACATTTTGCCCTGGCCCGTCAGGCCGCCTCGTCCGCCGCATGGTGGCTGAAGGCTGGCGAACTCGCAATGCGGCGCGCCGCCTTTCTCGAGGCGACCGAGCATTTTGCCGAGGCGATCAAACTGGTGGAACCACTGGACGAGTCGCCGGAAGTGCAGGGCCTGCGCCTGCGCCTGCAACTGGCTCACGGTCAGGCGCTGATGACGGTGCGCGGCTATAACGACCCCGGCGCGGGGGCGGCATTCCAGCGCGCCTTCGCGATCGCCGCACGCCTGCCGGCTGCCGAGTTACGCCACATTGCACTCCATGGCATGTGGATCGCGGCGTGGATCACCGCAAATCTTGCCGCAATGCATGGCTTGAACGCCGCGCTGACCGCCGACACGAGCGCGACACCCGGCACGCCCGGCGCGCTGATGGCGCTCAATCAACGCGGCATGATGCACTGGTTGCGCGCCGAATTCACTGAGGCGGCCGCATTGTTCGAAGCGTGCATCGCCGCCGTGCCCGAAGACCCTGACCCGATCGTCGCGGTCAAATTCAATATCGACCCCGGCGTGAATGCGCTGACTTTTCTTGGCCTCACGCTCTGGCCGCTCGGTCGCTGCGATGCGGCGGTGGCCTGTTTCGATGCCGCCCTCGCACGCGCCGAGCGGTGCGGTCACGCGCCCGGCATCGCCTACGTCAGGCTATTCCGCTGCCAGATCGACCTCGACCTTGGAGCGTTGGACGCGGCGCAACGCAACGCCGCCACCGTTCTACGCATGGCCGAGACGGGTGGGCTCGAATTCTTTCGGGCCTGGGCGCAATCGCTCGATGGCTATTCGCGCGTGCGCGCAGGTGAAGCCGCAGGGCTGACACAGCTTGCCGCGGCGCGCCAATTCAGTGAAGAAACCGGCGCACGGGTCGGGCGCGCCTATTTCGGGTCGTTGCATGCATCGGCGCTGGCACTGTATGCGCCGGCTGAGGCGCTCGCGCTGAACCGTGCGGACGAGGCGATCATGATCGCCGTTAATCAATCATGGGCCACCGTCGATCTCTACCTGACGCGTGGTTTCATTTTCCTCAGGCACGAACCGCCCGATGTCGCGGGCGCCGAAGCCGCTTATCGCCATGCCCATGCCATTGCGATCACCCAGGCGGCACCGACCTCCCGATTACGCGCGGCTGTCGCCCTGGCTGGTTTATTGCATCAAAATGGCCGCGATGATGAGGTTTCCACCCTGCTGACGGACGCGTTGAACGAGATGCCCTCCGGCGGCGAAATCCTGCCGCATTACGCACAGGCCAGGACTTTGCTCGCTCTCCTGTCATCAGCTCAGCCGGAAGCCGGTTCGGATGGAAGCGGAGCTCCGAAGCCGATGGTGAAATCGAACTGAACCCAGAACACCGGCAGCAAAGGCTGGGATCCCGGGTTCAGGCCGAGATCCTGACCGATCGGCTGGCTCGCAACGGTGTGCAGGTTCAGGCGGCAGGTCAGCTGGCCGGACAAAGGGCCGTAATGATGAACCACCGGCGCGCCGGTATTCAAGGTGATCGCCTGCTGATAACATGCCGCGGTCGAACTTGCGCAATCACGGAACTGCTTGAGAAAGAGCATCTGGTTCAGGGCGATCGCCGCACCGTCCGGCGGTTGCAGCACGTTGGCGAAATCCTCGAGCGCCCGGTCAGCCCAGGACGGCAGGGCTGAGCTGCTCGCGCGGTGCCGCGTGATCGAGGCGATACCGGCGCGTGGCGATTCCTGCCCGTCGCTTAGCCAGGAAACCGGCTTCGGCAGCGGGGCGATCTCGAAAATCGGCATTTCCGCCGCGTGATCACCTGGTCGCTGATCACGCATTGCCAGTGTCGAGAGGGTCAGTGACTCCGTCGATCCGGTGGTGATCGCCAGATGACCGAGGGCCTTGGGGAAGCCCCAGATTTCCCGTCCCGCCACCAGGGCAACCCAATTATCGACAAACAGATACGCCGGGTACCAATATAGCGCCCCTGCATTGGCGGTATCGCTTAGCAGGAGCCAGACGCCGATATCGGACTCGCGTGATGTGCCCCAGTTGCAATAGGGCGCAATGGTTGAACTCAAGGCTGGCGCATCGATGTAAAGCACGAACACGACCGGCCCCAGCTTCGGCACAAACCGCGCGTACCCCGCGACGGCGTTGATCGTGCGCGCCAGGAAATTCGCGATCGCCATTTCGCTACCGCACGCCATCATGGTCCAGAGGGTTGCGCCGGTGCAAGCATAGGGAGCGGACGGCAGCGAGGCGCCGCCGAAAAAAATGTAATCGGGTTCAGATGGCGGCATGTGGATGCCGCGTCGCCAGCGCCGTCGCGGCGCCGATTCCGGCCATTGCTGCGACCTCCATGCAACCGGCGTTGATCTGGTCCACCTTCACCCAATCCCCCGCCAGATAAAGATTAGCGAAGCCATCCGGCGCCGGGGGTAGCCGGGTCTTGAGGCAGCCGGGCGGGCTGAGCACGTAGCGTTCGGTGCCGGTGATATTGGCACGGATATACTGGTCGTCGAGCCGCGCCGCGCCCACGCGGTTGGCACCGGCGTGCAGCACGTTCCAGCGAAACCCGTCTGACCCGACCAGCGCCGGCCAGATCGGCCCGATTTCGGCCAGGGTTTGCAACGCCGAGTCGTGAGCGGCACGGTCGGCGGCGGGTTGCGGATCGTTGCCGGGCGGCGTCTTGGGTTCGGGTAGCACCGCACAGAAATACGCGAGGCTGCGCGGCGGTTGGCCGCCCCAATCCTCCCGCGCGAGGAGATGCGACATATCCGCCCAGGTATCGAACGGCTTCACATATCCGGTCATGGTCAGGCCGACCGGATCGGGGTTATCCGGCGGGACGACGAAGGCCCCCCCCAGATCGGCCGTGGTGCAATCGAGCCAGAGCTGCATCGCCTGGGTTGCCGTGGTGATGGTGGCGGAGAGCATCGCCTGCCAAGCCGGATCAGCCGCCGCGAGCGAGCGGGTGAGCGATGCCAGCGCCCCGGCCGGTATCGCGAGCACAACGTCGTCGAAATCGGTATCGGCGTGCAGTGTGATCTCTTCGAGGGCGTAATGGTCCCAGTCGTCTTCCAGGTCGATCCCGTCCCGTTTCAGGGTGTCCCCATTGGTTAGCTGGTCATACAGAGGTTCCGCCGGCCAGCATGCCAGACCGCCGATGGTCACCAGTGGTTCATAGGTGGTTTTGGCCGTTGCCTGGATGGCGATGCGAATGGTGTCGATCCTGCCGTTCGCGACGGTCAGTTCGAGCACGCGGTTGAAGAAGGCGAACCGAACGCCGCGCGCCAGCAGCGCCTGGTAGAGCGGCGCGAAAATGATCTCGCCGGCTCCTGCCGCCATTTTAAAGAACAACGCGCCGCGTGCGGTGAACAATAGCCGCATGAATCCCTCGAACGCCGAGGTTGCCGAGAGTGTCGGCCGGCAGCGATCACCGTTCGGATACGCGAACACATAATCATAGGCTGCGGCAATCATCGGCGAATCGACGGTCTCAGGCCATGCGCCGTATCGGGTTAGAACATCGGCGAGCTCGTAGTGATCGAGCACGGCAAAGCCCTGCGTCAGCACGTCCTCACTGACCATGCAGGTCAGAACCGCGCAGATCAGATCGATCTCGCTCAAGATGCGAACGACGCCGATCTCCGGGTCCACCAGAAGCTTTCGCGCCTCATCGAGCAAATCGCGCAACAGCTTGAGCACCTCGCCGATCGTGTCACGCGCGGCGTCTCGCGCGATCGCGCCCGCCAGGATTTCAAGGCCGATCCGGTGCGCCAAATGCGGCAACGAATCACCCGCGGCCGCCGATGATGGCACGGCCACCAGCCTCGCTTGCATCCGCGCGACCGCCTCGGGGGCCGCGAGCAAGGCCTGCGTGGTCATCGGCAGATCATCATGGCGCTGGCCGAGCAGTGCGAGCAGATGGACAAGATGCTCGGTCGGGGTTGGTGCCGGCGCACCGGCCCCATCGCCCGGCCGACCCGGCAGCAACGGCGGGAAATACATCTGCCACGGCATCCATCGACCGCGAAACAGCTGTGCCAGTACGGCATGGTTTTCCGGCAGAAACGCCTGCTCCACCGTTTGGATCGGACTCCCGCTGGCCGGACGGTCGGCATAGGCGCGCCGCATCAGCGCGAAGGCGTTTTCGTAAAACCCGGCCCAGACATGCAGCCCGTGTTCCTCGATCCGGTCGGCCGCCGCCGGGTTGCGCGAACTGGCCCCCTTGCCGCCGAGACGCCAGCCGAGTTGATGCACCGTGATGTCAAACCGATCCTGCCAATCGGGTTGCAGGGTCAACTCATAGGCCGCGGCCAGCGCACCAATGCCGCCGCCCAAAATTGCCACTTTGCGACGACTGCTGCCTGCCATTTTACCCCACGTTTATTTTTGGACGATGGGACAACGAGGCCTAGCCAAGGCCGCGTTTCCAGAAGCCACGATCAGGCCGGAAATTATTTTTGTCTGTGATTCTGGTCACAGCCGAAACCGTTCTATTCGATCTTTGGAATCGAGGCGGATGTTATCGCCGCCGTATGACGGCATAGATGCTGACCGTGAAATATTTTTCGATCGGCCTGAACCGACGCAACAACCGCATCGCGGCCATGAAACGCTTGTCTCCCGCGTTGTAACGGATCGATTCGACCTGCCAGTTCGATCCATCGAACAGAGAGCGGAACCGGGCCGGCGTCATTTTATTCAACCCGACATCGGCGGCGCTGCGAATCGTGCCGCCGTTCCGGCGACTCGCCAGGGCGAATAGGAGCGGTTCCGGTAGCAGTGCGGCAAGCCACGGCAAGCCGGGCCCCAGGTAACGGCCATGATCGCCGAACGGGCTGTAATAAAGAGGGCTGGTGCCGATCACGAAGCGCCCGCCCGGCTTGAGCAAGCGGTGCACCTGCGCGAATACGCCCGCCAGATCGAGAATATGTTCGGCCGTATCCTTGCAGAGCACGATATCGAACGGCTCGGAATCGGGAATCTCCGCGATGTCCTCGCAGCGAAACGCCAATGCCGGTGCCAGATCGGGATAGGCCTGCGGCACATGACGCTGCGCGAAAGCGATCGGGTCGGCATCGATGTCGACGCCCAGAACCGAGGTGGCCCCCTTGGCGGCAGCCTCGACCGAGAGCGCGCCATGACCGCATCCGAGTTCGAGCACACGTCGGCCGGCCAGATCGATGTCATCGCGTCCGAGACGACGCCAGAATTCCGCGCTGTCGGTGCGTTGACCATCGAAAAACGCACGGCCGCGCCGATCCTGAAAATCGGCGGTGGTTTCACCTGGTCTGGGGGTTAACAGCCAGGGCGATTCACGTGTCACGGTCGAGCTCACGTTTGGAACCTCAAATGATGACGGGACCTTAAATTGTGGAGGAGATTATCATTCGGTCTCCAAAAATCGCTCTGAAAAAATGTCCAAATAATAAAATTAATCGTGGCTTTTCCACGGATACCGGCAGACCTTTCATCCGTTGCCGGTTCCCGATAGGCTGTGCTCATGGAAACGTCCGCAACCATCGCCGCCGCTCGCCCTTTGTTTGGCGACCGCCTCAGCGTCAACCATGCGATTCGCGAAACACACGCGCATGGCGAAGCCAATGCCGCCAGCAGGATGCCTGACGCGGTGATCTTTCCGGAAACCACGGCCGAAATCGCTCAACTCCTTGCCCTCTGCCAGGCCAATCGCACCCCGGTCACCGCCTTTGGCGCCGGCACCTCGCTCGAAGGACATGTCACGCCGGTCGCCGGTGGCATCAGCCTCGATCTCAGCCGGATGAATCGCATCATCGCCGTGAACGATGCCGATCTGGATTGCCGGGTCGAAGCCGGCGTCAGCCGCAAGCAGCTCAACGCCTATCTACGCGATTACGGGCTGTTCTTTCCGGTCGATCCCGGCGCCGATTGCACCATCGGGGGCATGTGCGCCACCCGCGCCTCCGGCACCAATGCCGTGCGCTACGGTACCATTCGTGAGGCGGTACTCGGTCTGCGCGCCGTGCTGGCCGATGGCACCATCGTCGATACCGGCGGGCGTGTCCGCAAATCCGCCACCGGCTACGACCTCACTCGATTGCTGATCGGATCGGAAGGCACCCTCGGCATCATCACCGAAATTCAATTACGTCTTTTCGGCATTCCCGAAGCGATTGGCGCCGCCGTCTGCGGGTTCGCCTCTGAACGTGGCGCCATCGATGCCGTGATCGAAATCATGCAAACCGGCATCCCGGTCGCGCGGATCGAATTCGCCGATACCGGACAGATGGCTGCCTCGATCGCCTATTCCAAACTCGACCTGACCGCCCAACCAACCCTTCTGTTCGAATTTCACGGCACACCGAACGGCGTTGCTGAACAGGCCACCATGGCGGAGACCATCACCGCCGCCCACGGCGGCAAGGGCTTTGCCTTCGCCACCGAAACCGAAGCCCGCACCAAACTCTGGCAGGCCCGGCACGATTCCTATTGGGCTGCCCGCGCTGCGTTTCCCGGCCATGGCGCCTTCTCGACCGACACGATCGTTCCGATCTCCAACCTCGCCGCAGCGATCGCCCAGGCGCGCGACGCGGTCACTCAATCAGGTCTGCACGCCTGCATCGTCGGGCATGTCGGCGATGGCAATTTCCATGTCCTGATCCTGTACCCCAACACGCCGGACGGTGCCGCCCGCGCCTGGGCGCTCGATCGCACCATCGTCGGACAGGCGCTCGACCTCGGGGGCGCCGCCAGCGGTGAACATGGCGTCGGGATCGGTAAGCGGGAGTTTCTGTTGCGCGAACATGGCGCTCCCGCATTGACGATGATGCGCACTATCAAATCCGCCCTTGATCCCCTCAACATCCTCAATCCCGGCAAATTGTTCCTCGACTGAGCCGCTATTGACCGACCGACCGGGGATGAGGCTGCGACGAGGGTGTTATCGGCGGCGCCGGTTTTGCCACAGGTTGTTGCAGCGGGACCGACAGATCGTCTGGATTGGCGAGGTTGAGCACGGCACGGGCCTGATCGTTCAACATATCTTTGGCGATGGCATGATGACGCAGCGCATCGACCCGCGCCTGCCAGCGGTTGCGCGAGGTATCGACCTTGGCGAGAGTTTCATCATCCTGTGCCAGGATCGCCCGATCGTGTTGTTGCGCGGTGATCCCACGCGTCCCCTTAATCGCGTTATAAACGAAATATCCGGTGACCACGAGCAAGAGAAGCGGCACAATCACCGCGCGTAGCCGACGCTTCACGAAATCTGCCAGTGCATGATATTCAAACCAGTTAAACCATCCAAATCCTAAAGACGCGGGACAATGCCCGCGACGACGACCATTTCGCAAGTCCCCCGTCACTATTGATCGTCAAGATGAAATTTTAGTCAGCCATATTTCGCCCTGATTACCGCCCCTCCTTCGCCATGAACCGTCGCTATATCAACAATAGCTTAACGAGGAGTTTTCAATCATGAACCTTCAGTCGCATCGTCCCGGTCGCAGCCGCCGGCTGGTGATCGCCGCATTGGCGGGAGCCATCGGTCTGGCGGTTGCCGGCGGCACGGCCTATGCTGACCCGCCTTGGGCGCAGGATGGCTGGCATGGGCATCACGGGTGGCACCATCGTGACAACGACGGCTGGCGTGGCGGCTACGCGGGTCCCCCCGGCTATTATTATCCGCCACCGCCGCCCGTTTATTACGCTCCCCCGCCGCCACCTCCGCCGCCGGTCTATTATGCCCCGCCGCCGCCGGTCTATTATGGTCCGCCCAGCCTCTCGTTCGGGATCAATGTGCCGCTCGCCAACTGACCGACCCTATTGATCGGTCACCGCGATCGCGGTCAGGCCCTGCGCCAGGATCGCGATCAGATCGGAACTGGCAAGGGCGATGCATCCGGCAGTCGGCCGATAATCCGGTCTGGCGATGTGCAGGAATATCGCCGAGCCTCGCCCCCGTTGGACCGGATCGTCGTTCCAGCCTAGCACACCGACGATGTCGTAGAGCGAATCGGCACGCCACATTGTCTCGTGGCGGGCCGGGTGTGGCAGTCGGACCGGCTTGTTGTAGTCAGCATGCGCAGGATCATCGCACCAGCCGTCGGCGCGGGCGATCGGCTCAACCGGTACGACACAATCGGGCGGTGCAACGCGATCGGCGCGGTACAGGACGCGACGCAGCGGCAGATGGCCTGACGGCGTCCCCTCGTCACCTTCCTGCTTGTCGCGGCAGATGCCGTGCGCGCCGATCGCCACCCGGTAGAATCGCCCCGCAAAATGCAGGAACGCATCGCCGCTCACCACCGCAACACCCATCAACCGGTCATTCCAGAATATGCCCAAATCGGGCAGCCTTCGTCGCGAGATAGGCATTGTTAATGCCGTTCGGCGCGATGATATGGCCGACCCGCTCTGTCACATCGATCCCACATGCGACCAGTCCGGCCAATTTTTCAGGATTGTTGGTCAGCAGACGGATGCGCTTCAGACCAAGCGCTTCGAGCATGGCGGCGGCGATATGGAAATTACGTTCATCTGCATGCCAGCCAAGCGCCCGGTTGGCATCGACGGTATCAAGTCCGCGATCCTGCAATGTATAGGCCCGCAACTTGTTGATCAGCCCGATTCCCCTGCCCTCCTGCGCCAGATATAGCACAACGCCGCCGCCTTCATCGGCCATCCGTCTAATGGCGCCCTTCAATTGCGGTCCACAGTCGCAGCGGAGCGAGCCGAGCAGGTCGCCGGTGAAACACTCTGAATGAATACGGACAAGGGGCACCGGCTGTGCCGCCAGATGACCGACCAGGATCGCCATGTGCTCGATTCCCTGATCGAGCGCCCGAAATGCGACCAACCTGGCATCCGGCGCGTCGGCCAGAGGGATCGCCACTTCAGCGACTCGGTGCAATGTCGCTGCCAGTTCGGTTGGGTAGGCGAGCAGATCGGCCGCCGGCACCACCAGCAACCCGGCGCCTAGTGGCAATGATGCCCAACCGGCACGCACCGGTGCCGCCACCATCGCCGGCAGTAATCGGGCCAGTTTGCCCAAGGCGAGTGCCGCCGCCGCCTGATCCGGCGTGGTGACGCGGGTAAACTGCGGCATGATCTGCTCAAGTGTCGGGTCCGCGATACGGCGCAATGTTGCCACGTCGATTAGCGGTCGGGACAAGGCAAGGGCGATCGCCGGTGCCGCCTCGCCCAACGGTGCGCCGAGCACGGCTTCGGCACGACTCGGGGCAAGCAACAGAGTGGCGGGACCTGCCGCCAGGCGATCGATCAGATGCAATCCTTCGGCGCCGACCGTCTCGGCAGGGGCAACGATCAGGGGATGCGGCCCGGCAATCACCACCGGAACACCGCGGCGGCTGTCAGCCACCGCGCGATGCACCGCCCGGGTGCGGGGCGCACCCATGGTTTCATGATGGCGTACCGTAGCTGCCATGGCGAGGCCGATCGAATCCGCGATTGGCGTTGGCGTGCCGGCGGTGTCGGTGGCCGAGCCTGCGGGGCCGCGCGGATCACGAGCACTGGATGAAAATACGGTCATAGCAATTCATTCTTCATGTCCCAATATCAACGGGACGGGATGGGGTCATTTCGATATGGCCACTCTGAAGCGGTTCGGCCAGAGGCGGGGCCGGACGGAAATGTCGCGGTGGTTGCCGACCGATGGCGGCCGGTGGAGGGTTCGTAACGTGCATGTGAGCGATTTCGGGCGGAAAACCAAATCGATGGACGGCGAATCGCTGTGATCAACCTATATGAGGGTAGTATCGATGACCGCTGCCGGTTATCGCGTTTTGCAAGCCAATCTGGTGGAAACGAGTTTTTCGAGGAACCACGCCATGACGACCCATCATCCGATCCTGATCGTTGACGACGATCTTGCGCTGCGGAGCACGCTGAGCGAGCAACTCCGGGCGGACAACGAATTTTCTCCGACCGAGGCGGGAACGATCGCCGAGGCCGAGCAGATCCTCGAGACGTCGGACCAGCGGTTCGACGCGGTGATCCTTGATGTCGGCCTACCCGATGGCGATGGCCGTAATTTTTGTGCCAAGTTGCGCCAGGCTGGGATGAAAGTGCCGATCATCATGCTTACCGGGTCGTCCGAAGAGCAAGATGTGGTTCGGGGCCTCGATTCGGGTGCGACCGATTATGTGGCGAAACCGTTCCGCCTTGCTGAGTTGCTTGCCCGATTACGTGCGCATCTGCGCAATTTCGAAAGCAGCGAGGATGCGGTGCTACAGATCGGCCCCTACACTTTCCGTCCGGCGATGAAACTCCTGCATGAACCGGTCAAGAACCGCCGGATCAGACTGACCGACAAGGAGGCCGCGATACTGAAATATCTCTATCGTGCCGGTGGCAAGTCGGTCGGGCGCCAGATTCTGCTGAACGAGGTGTGGGGCTATAACGCCGCCGTTACCACCCACACGTTGGAGACCCATGTCTATCGCCTCCGCCAAAAAATCGAACCCGAGCCCAACCAAGCCCGTCTGCTGATCACCGAGGGAGGCGGCTATCGGCTGAGCCAGGAAGCCACCGAACATGCGGCGTGACGCGACGCCAAGACGTGATTATAACGAACCTATGTCTCCGTAGCTCAGCAGGATAGAGCACAGGATTCCTAATCCTGGGGCCGTGGGTTCGAATCCCGCCGGGGACGCCAGACCTTGGAATATCGTTATAAATCAATAGCTTACACGAAATATCGACCATCACACTGCTACTGCCCGTTACAGATCGCCCGTTACATCCGGGCCTAGCATTACAGTTGCATTTTAGATTTTAAGTGTGCCTGTTGAGCGATTGCTTG
>NZ_JBMFGY010000024.1:0-5851 GCF_049977125.1 Acidiphilium sp.
TTGACGCGGCAGCGGCAACATAATCGCATGAAATCGCTCGAAAAAACATAGAACTGGAGCGTTACGCTGAAAGCATACCGCGCAAGAGTCAAAAAATAGGCTGTGCCTCATGTCACGGGCGCGCGATCGGGTCATGCGACAAATTCATGTCGGGTTCACACTCGCAACTCTTCCATAATGATAGGAAGTGCCCATCTACATGAGGATCAGTTCAACGATCGCAGAATTCGGCGTCCGCGCCGTCCGTGATCCGGCCCTTACCGGCCGGATGGGGACCTTCGGGTCCCAACGTCTCCCAGACGTGAAGCCTCCCTGTTGACTTGCCCTGCCGGTTTTACCGGCAGGGCATTTTTTTCGCCACGGAGCGGCTGTGCGTATTTAGACAGGGCGAGCGGCGGCGACAATCGCACCCGGCGGTTCCGGGGGTGATTCGGCGATTGGTGTTGCGCGCAAGACACGTTTTTAACATCGAGGCATCGATTCCGTCCGTCGATCGGCGCGATGGATGGCAACCCGCCGTCACCCCGCAGGGCGGGCCGCGACTCTGGCGGCTTTGGCGCCGGCATGCGAAGAGGCGGCATGCGCTGGTATTTTGCGATCGATGAAGCCGGAACCCGGAGTGAGGCTGGTGATCTTGCAAAACTCGCGGTGCAGTCGCGCGCGCTTTGCCCGGGGTTGGAGCCGCGGCTGCTTTATCATGGCGCCCGCAACGATTTTACCCGCTGGATGAGCGATGCCGGTGTCGTTGTGATCGATGCGGTGCCGCCCTGTCTCGAGGCGATGCAGGCGGCGACCGCGCGCGGCAGTTTCCGGGCGCACTCGCTCGGCCATTGGTTACGCCTCGCGATTCCGCTCATCGACCATGACGCCGAGTTCGTTCTCTACACCGATTGCGACATCGTGTTTCTCCGGCCGATCGATTTCACCGCGATCCGACCGGCCATTTTCGCGGCCGCCCCTGAATTCGCGCCGGATGCGTGGAATTATTTCAATGCGGGCGTGATGGTGCTGAACCTTGCGGCGATGCGCGCCGCCCAGCCTGGCTTCGAGGCTCTGATCCGCGCGCGTCTCGATGAAGACAGCGCCGCCAATTTCGACGATCAGGTGGCGCTGAACCAGGCGTTTCGGGGGCATTGGGACCGGCTCGATCCCGGATTGAACGCCAAGCCGTATTGGCCGCACGACCCCCATGCCGGGATCCTGCATTTCCATGGCCCGAAGCTCGGCGCCATCGCGGCGATCGCCGAAGGCCGCTGGGATTGGACCGATGCCACCGCCCGCAGCATCGGCACGCTCTGCGCGGCTCATATTCCCCGCTATGTCAGCTGGTTGACCGATCTGGCCGAGCGGCTGCAACTGATCGACATGGCACGCGCCATCCAGCTGCATCATCTGGCCGGCCGATTGGCGGCCCATGGGCGCGACGCGGGCACGCCGAAGCTCGATCTGTCGGTTCTGACCTTCCGGATGTTTCCCGACTGATCGCGCGCGAGGGGGTTGGATCAGCCGACCGGTTTGCCGTCGTCGCGCAGCACGACATAGATCGCCGGGATCACCAGGAGGGTCAGCAGGGTGGACGAGGCGAGGCCGAAGAGCAGCGAGATGCCGAGCCCCTGGAAGATCGGGTCGGGCAGGATGGCGGCGGCGCCGATCATGGCGGCGACGGCGGTGAGCAGGATCGGCTTTGCCCGGATCGCCCCCGCCTCAAGGAGAACACGCCGGATCGGTGTGGTGCCGTCCTGGCCGTGGCGGATGAAATCGACCAGCAGGATCGAGTTTCGCACGATGATCCCGGCCAGCGCGATGAAGCCGATCATCGAGGTCGCGGTAAAATAGGCCCCCAGCAGCCAGTGGCCGAGCATGATCCCGATCAGGGTGAGCGGCACCGGTGTCAGGATCATCAGCGGGATTTTGAAGCTGCGGAACTGTCCGACCACCAGGACATAGATCCCGAGCAGAGCGACGATGAAGGCCCCGCCCATATCGCGGAACGTGACGTAGGTGACGCGCCATTCACCGGCCCAGCGCACGGTCGGGGTCGCGTCGTTCAGCGGGGGGTCGGACAGGCTGATGGCCGGTTTCGGCAGTGCTTTGGTCCAGTGGTGCTGCGCGATCAGGTGATCAACTGCCAGAATGGCATAGATCGGCGCCTGGAACTTGCCGGACATGTCGGCTTCCACCATGTCGGTGTACTGGCCGTCGCGCCGATAGAGCGAATAGGAGCCTTTGGTCTGGCGGGCGGTGACGACCTGGCCGAGTTCGACGACCGCCTTCGATCCGGGGATCGAGGCGGCGGGAATCGGTGTTGCGGCCAGGCTGTCGTTCCAGTCGCGCGCACGATTGGGCAGGCCGACGGCGATATCGACCGGCAGGTGCTGCGCGCCACGATAGGCGTAGCCGACGGCGACACCCCCGAGCAGGTCCGCGATGGTTTGATTGACGTCGGATTGGTTGACGCCATAGAAATTCAGCTTGCTCTGATCGACGTCGATCTCAAGCTGCGGCCGACGGTAGCCCCATGAATCATGGATGTCGGTGATATAGTCGACCTTGCGGAAGAGCGCCTTGATCTCGCGGGCCTCGGCCAGTCGCACGGCGGCGGTGGGTCCGTAGACCTCGGCGACCAGCGGCGCCAGCACCGGCGGACCGGGGGGCGCCTGGACGATTTGCATCGTGGCGCCGGGCGGAAGATGTACCGGGCGCAGGGCGGCGCGTAGATGCTCGGCGACCGTGTTGGTCAGGTCGCTGCGCTGTTCGCGCGGCAGCAGCAGAATGTGCAGCTCACCCTGGTTGGGGCTTTGCCGGGCGTAATAGCCGCGCACCAGCCCGTTGAAATCGAACGGTCCGGCGGTGCCGGCATAGACCGAGACCGATTTGACGTCGTGCAAAGTCTTGGCGCGCTGTGCGAGGGCGAGGAGGGTGCGTTCGGTGGCTTCGAGCGAGGCGCCGGCCGGCAGGTCGAGGATGACGGTGAGGTGGGATTTATTGCCATAGGGCAGGAGTTTGACCGTGACGGCCTCGAAATAGAACATCGAGATCGCGGCAAGCGTGGCGATGCCGATAACGATCAGGAAGGCCAGGGCGCGACGGCGCGTGCGGATCACCGGTTCGGCGATCAGCCAATAGATTTCACCCAGGCGGTTGCGCGGCGCGTGATGCACAGCCCCGGGTGCGGCTTCACGCGGGGCGAGTTTCAGGAGCATCCAGGGTGCGGCGATCGTGGCCATGAAGAACGAGAAGACCATCGCGGTGGACGCGTTGATGGGAATCGGCGCCATGTAGGGCCCCATCAGGCCCGAAACGAACAGCATCGGCAGCAGCGCTGTAATCACGGTCAGGGTGGCGATGATGGTGGGGTTGCCGACTTCGGCAACCGCCTCGATCGCCGATTGCATGCGGGTGCGCACATCGTTCATCTCCCAGTGGCGGGAGATATTCTCGATCACCACGATGGCGTCATCGACCAGGATGCCGATCGCGAAGATCAGCGCGAACAGGCTGACCCGGTTGATCGAGAAACCGAACACCCAGGAGGCGAAAATGGTCAGGAGCACGGTGGTCGGGATCACCACGGCCGTGACGGCGGCGGCTCGCCAGCCGATGGCGAACACGATGAGGACAACGATCGACAATGTCGCCAGCGCCAGATGCAGCAGGAGGTCGTTCACCTTGGCGTTGGCGCTGCGGCCATCGTCGCGGGTGATGCTGACGGCGACGTCGTTGGGGATCAGCCGGCCCTGCAATGAGGCGAGACGCTCGCGAATCGTGTGCGCGATCACGACCGCGTTCGAACCGGATCGTTTGGCGAAGGCGATGCTGACCGCCGGCGTGGTGCGCCAGGCGTCCTTGCCGACGCGCTGCACCATGAACACTTTATGCGTCGTCGGGGCCGGGCCGGTGACGATTTTCGCGACGTCATCGACATAGACGGGTCGTCCGGCGCGGGTGGTCAGTTGCAGCAGGCCGATGTTCGAGCCCGGTTGGAGGCTGTGGCCGACGATGACGGCATCGAGCTTGCCATTGGCGTAGAGATTGCCCGCATCGAAACTCTTGTTCGCTTCGGTGATCCTGGCGACCAGTTGCTGGAACGTCACACCATAGAGTGAAAGCTTGGCGGGGTCGGGTTCAACCCTGATCTCATCGGGGACGTTGCCGACGATGTAGGACAGGCCGATGTCGGGGATGCGGATCAGGGCGGTCTGCACCTTGCGCGCGATACGCGACAGGTCGGCCTCGTTGTAATATTTCGCCGCGCCGGGTTTTGGCGTCAGCGTCATCACGACGATCGCGACGTCGTTGATCCCATGGCCGATGACCAGCGGCGCCGGAATCCCGATCGGCAGTTTCTGGATATTGGCCAGAATGTGGTTGCGCACGCGGATCACCGCGTCCTGCTCCTTGGTGCCGATATGGAATTCGGCGCCGACCATCACCTGATCGTCCTGGGTCTGGCTGTAAACATGCTTGACGCCGGGGATCGATTTCAGAATGGTTTCCAGCGGCTTGGTCACCAGCTCGGCGGCATTGGCGGCCTTCAGCCCGTTGGCGGTGATCGAGACATCGACGATCGGCGCCTTGATCTGGGGATCGTCCTCGCGCGCGATCGAGCCGAGCGCCAGCAACCCGGCCAGAACCGCCGCGATGATCAGCAGCGGCGTCAGTTTCGAGCGGATGAAGGTGCGGGTGATCGCCCCCGAAATGCCGAGTTTCATTGCGCGGCCTGGGGTGCAACCAGGATGTCGCCGGTGTGCAGGCCGGAGAGGATTTCAATCCCGTTGGGCATTGCCGGCGTGGGCCGCGGCGCGCCGCGCTGGATCGGGACGTCGATGATACTGCCGTCCTTCAGCCGGAGCCGGGCGTAATCCGATCCCGACAAGGTCAGCAGGAAATTTTCTGGCACGACGATCGCCTGATGCTCCTGCGCGGGCAGCCAGGCCTCGACCCGGATGCCGACGAACCGGTCGGGCAGGTTGGGAACCGAGGCGTAAGCGATCAACCTGCCATCGGAAATACCCGGCTTGATCTCGTCGATCGTGCCGAACAGCGTGGGGGCCGCGCCGAGTTCCGCGCCATCGACCCGGATGAGCGCCCCGAGATGCACGAACCTTGTGTAGCGTTCAGGCACCGCAAGTCGGACCCGGAACGGTGCCTGGGCGAGTTCGGCCACGACGTCGCCCGGCATTAGAACACTGCCCGCGGCGATCGGCGTATGGATCACCAGCCCGGCATGCGGCGCGCGCACCGCGCCCTGATCGATTTGTTTGCCAATGGTGTCACGTTGGGAGAGCGTTGCCGCCAGCGCGCTCTCCGCGACCCGCAGGACCGAGCGTGCCTGATCGAAACTGGCGCGTGATACCGCGCCCTGGCCGACCAGGCGTTGCGTGCGGTTGAAATCGAGCTGCGCCTCGGCAAGTTTCGCGCGCGCGCCCTTCACCTCGGCATCGAGAGTGGATTTCTGGGCGAGCAGGGTGGAATCGGCAATCGTCGCCAATGTCTGATCCGCGGTAACGTGATCGCCGTCCTTCACGTCGATCTGTGCGACCGTTCCGGAAATGCGGGCGCGCGCCGGCAGCGTGCGCACCCCCTCGACCGTACCGAACACCGGCGCCAGCTCCGTCAAGGATTGGCGCGTTACGGAGAATGTCGCGGCCGGGGTCGGTGCCAATGTCCCGGCGCCGAAGGATGGCGGACTCAGCAGGGGTAGCGCGGTCATGCAGCCGATGCCGATCCAGGCGACACGCATCGCACGAAAACCCGATCGCAATCCGGGTGGAGGCATAACGGTCATGAGCACATTCCTGAGAAGTGTTGGCCTGAGAAACGTTGGCCTGAGAGGTGTTGGCCTGAGAAG
>NZ_JBMFGY010000024.1:5951-38701 GCF_049977125.1 Acidiphilium sp.
GAAGAGCTGGCCTGAGAAGAGGCAGTCTGAGATTAGGCGATCCGGGAAGGACCGGTTCTTGGCGAACCGGCAGTTTCCGCATCGGAATGGCCGCCTATTTGCGATCGACCACCTTGCCCGTCGCCGGATCGAGCGTGACCGTGCGCAGGCCCGCGCGCATCCAGGCGGCGATGCCACCGGACAGATGCCCGGCCACCGCGACATCGGCATTGGCGCAGTGCGCCGCGGCGATCGCCGAACGCTTGCCGGAGCCGCATTGCAGCACCACCGGCTGGGTGGGGTCCTGCGGCAGAGCGAGCGGTTCGAAATTCGACAGCGGGGCGAGCAGCGCGCCGTGAATCCGGGCGGCGGCAAATTCATCGGGTTCGCGCACATCGATCAGGATGACTTTATGCTCGGTGAGCATTTCATGCAGTTCGTCGGGCGTGATCTCGCGCAAGTGATGGCCGTGGGTGGTCATGACGGGTTCCTTTCGGGGTTGTTTTGCGGCAATGGACATGTTGTCTCGTTAACGTTATTATTGCCTATGTCGTTGTTATCGGACGTCGTTGCGCAGTAGATGGAAAACAAGGTCTCGACAATCCGCTGTGCTGCCGGATCGTCGATACGGTAGTGCATCGTCTGGCGGTCACGGCGAGCGGCCACCAGATTATCACGGCGCAGCCGCGCGAGGTGCTGCGACATGGTCGAGGCGCGCAGGCCGAGCGTTGCAACGAGGTCGCCGACGCAGCGCTCGCCCTGGGACAATTGGCACAGGATGAGCAGCCGGTGCGGATTGGCCAGGGCTTTCATCAGGTGGCCGGCCGCCGCCGACCTTGACATCATCGCATCAGCGAACACTTTCATAGTTGCGTATGTACGAAACTAAGAATATAGCGTCAAGTGTTACAGCGGCCCGGGCACGCCCCGCCGGGTTGAACGTCCAAGCAAAGCGGCACCGGGCGACCGCATAAACGAATGGATGATATCATGGCGGAAATCGTTGTCTTGGGAGCCGGGCTGGGTGGCACCCTGATGGCTTATGAAATGTCCGATCAGTTGCGGCCGGAAGACCGGATCACGCTGATCGGCAGCAGTTCGGCCTACCAATTCTACCCCTCGAACCCCTGGGTTGCGGTCGGCTGGCGACAGCGCAAGGAAATCGAGGTCGATCTGACCGCGATCATGCGCAAAAAGAACATCTCGTTCCTGACCACTTCGGCCAGCCGCGTCGATCCGAAGACCAAAACGGTCACGATGACGGATGGCACCGCGGTTCCCTATGATTATCTGGTGATCGCGACCGGTCCTGAGCTCGCGTTCGATGAAATCCCTGGCCTTGGGCCGGATGCGCATACGATGTCGATCTGCGAAACCGGCCATGCCGAAGCGGCCTTCGCGGCGTTCGAGGCGTTCTGCCAGAATCCGGGCCCGATCGTGCTTGGCGCGGCGCAGGGCGTTTCCTGCTTCGGTCCGGCCTACGAATTTGCCTTCATTGTCGATACCGAACTGCGTCGGCGCAAAATTCGCGATCGGGTGCCGATGACGTTCGTCACTCCCGAACCCTATATCGGGCATCTCGGTCTCGACGGCGTTGGCGATACCAAAACCTTGATGGAGAGCGAGCTGCGCAACCGTCATATCAAATGGATCACCAATGCGCGGATCAAATCGGTCGAATCGGACCAGATGCATGTCGAGGAGATCAATGACGACGGCTCGGTGAAGATGGCGCATGCGCTGCCGTTCAGCTACAGCATGATGATGCCGCCGTTCCGCGGCGTACCGGCGGTGTTCGGCATCGAGGGTCTGACCAACCCGCGTGGGTTTATTTTGGCCGATGCGTTTCAGCGCAATCCCACCTACCCGGATGTGTTCTCGATCGGCGTTTGCGTCGCCATCCCGCCCACGGGTAAAACGCCCGTCCCGGTCGGCGTGCCAAAAACCGGTTTCATGATCGAGTCGATGGTGACGGCAACAGCGCATAACATCGGCGCCCTGCTGCGCGGCAAAGAGCCTGACATCAAACCGACCTGGAACGCCATCTGCCTGGCTGATTTCGGCGATGGCGGCGTGGTGTTCGTCGCGCAGCCGCAACTGCCGCCGCGAAATGTCAACTGGGCGGCGGAAGGTAAATGGGTCCATCTCGCCAAAGTCGGGTTCGAGAAATATTTCTTGCGCAAGATCAAGGCGGGCACCAGCGAACCGTTCTATGAGCGCTACCTGCTGAAGCAATTGAAGATCCCCAAAATCCACCATCCCGTCCAACCCCACAAGAAGGCCGGCTGAGCCGGAAGCGCCATGACCGCAACCACCCTCACCTTGGTTTGCCCATCGTGCCAGTCGATCAATCGTGTGCCGGCGGCGCGACTCGCCGCCGGCCCGCGCTGCGGCTCATGCCATGCGCCGCTGTTCGATGGTCATCCCGCGGAGGTCGACGCCGCCGGTTTCAATCGTCATGTGCAACATGACCAGATTCCGGTGCTCGCCGATCTTTGGGCCCCGTGGTGTGGGCCGTGCCGGGCCATGGCGCCCACCTTCGTGCAGGCGGCGGTGCGGCTCGAGCCGCATTTCCGTCTGATCAAGCTGAACGCCGATAACGCCCCTGAAATTCTGGCGAAATTCGGCGTTCGCTCGATTCCGACGCTGTTGTTGTTCCGCAACGGCGCACCGATCGGTCAGACCGCCGGCGCCATGCCGCTCGAACAAATCCTGCAATGGGCGCAAAGCCATGCCGGCGCGCCCGCCTGATCGCTTCTCCAGCTGAAAGACGACACCCATGACGATCGATAACGCCGTAATGTCCTTTGCCGGAGCCGTTGTGCTGCTCGGGTTGCTTCTCGGCTGGTTGGTCACCCCCTATTTTTACCTGCTCACCGCCTTCGCCGGGCTTAATCTGGTGCAAGCGGGCATCACGGGCCTGTGCCCGGCCGCGATGATCTTCAAACGCCTCGGTTTGAAACCGGGCTGCGCCTTTCGCTGAGCGTTCGGACGAACGCGGCAACGGGCGGTGATCGGTGGTGCGGCCGATACCGCCGCGTTGACCGGTTCATCCGGTGGTTCGCCGGCGTAGCAACTGTTCTTGCCCGCGGACCCGGCGCGCGATCGGGGCGCAGGGCTGACCAGTGCTAGTTTTCGATCGCCTGCATCACGGCTTCGGGGATCTCGAAATTGGCATAGACGTTCTGGACGTCGTCACTGTCATCGATCGCATCGATCAGTTTCAACACCGCGCGGGCGCCATCTTCGTCGAGCGTCGTTGTTGTTGTGGGGCGCCAGTCCAGCTTGGCGGTCTCGGGTTCGCCAAACTGCTGCTCCAACGCATCGCGCACGGCGAAAAAAGCCTCGACCGCGCAAATGACCTCATGGCCGTCGGCGGTGCTCTGGACATCGTCGGCGCCGGCCTCGATCGCGGCTTCGAGCATGGCATCCGCCGTCGCGATGGACGCCGGATATTGGATCACGCCGACACGTTCGAACAGGAACGAGACCGAATTACTCTCGCCAAGGGTCCCCCCGTGTTTGGAAAAAGCGGTGCGCACGTCCGAGGCGGTGCGGTTGCGATTATCGGTCAGGGCCTCGACGATGATGGCGACGCCGGAGGGGCCGTAACCCTCGTAGCGCACTTCGACGTAATCTTCCGATCCACCGAGGCCGGCGGCTTTTTTGATCGCGCGCTCGATCGTATCGCGCGGCATGTTCGATTGCCGCGCCGCCGCGCAGGCCGCGCGCAACCGCGGATTGGCCGCTGGATCGGGCAATCCCTGCTTGGCCGAGACGGTAATCTCGCGGATCAGCTTCGCGAATTGCCGTGCCCGGCGAATGTCCTGCGCACCCTTGCGGTGCATGATGTTCTTGAATTGGGAATGTCCAGCCATGATCCGCCCGCGCCATCAAATCGAGGTTGCAAGAGCCAGCGGCATAGCAGTGCCATGCCGGTTTGTCAGCGTAGGGCGGCATCCTCTTTCCAGATGATCGGCGTGATCAACGTCAGCGTGAACCATGCGTTAAGTTTTACGCGGCAGAATAACGGGGGTTTGATCGTATCGGCATGAGCGGAGACAGCGTCTGTGAACCGGATTCAATACATCGGGTGGTGGCCTGACCCGCGGCATTACCCGCTGACGGAGGGGCGATGACCGGCATTCTGACGATCATCGCCGGAATCATCGCGATCGGTGGGTGTGGTTTCGTTGTAATGCGACTGTGGTTGCGCTGGCGATTGGCGCCGGTGTGCGATCATCTGGCCGCCGTGGTCGAACGGGCCGCCGAACATGAGCGCACCATGCTGGCGCAGAATGCCCTGGCCCAGAATATCGACATGCTGCGGAGCCTGGTCGAAGCGCATGGCGAGCCGCGGCTGGAGGGAGAGGTATTGTGGTTCGGCAACCGCCGGATCAACGGTGATTTCGAGATCGTTGATCAGGTGAAGGCAAAATTCGGTGGTGCCGCCACAATATTTGCACGCGATCAGCGGGTTGCCACCAACATATTTGGATCGTCCGGAACGCGGGCGGTTGGCACAACGCTCGCCGCAGGTCCGGTCTATGATCGCATGTTCGGCCAGGGGCTGAGTTATCGGGGTGCCACCGAAATTCTTGGTGAAGCATATCTCGCGGTCTATGAGCCGATATTGCAGGGTTCCGCTGTGATCGGTGTTCTGTTCGTCGGCGTCAAATCCGCATCGGTCGTCGGGTCCGGCGTGGCGACGGTGTCGCGAAAACCCTGTTTCAAGGCGATAGCGGCCAATATCGACCTCCTCGAAACGATCGCCGCCGGGCAAGTGACGGCGGCGGAGCAGGCGATCGTCAAGCGCCAGGAGGCCGATGACATCAGCCGGCGGTTGACGGCTGAACGCCATGCCGCCGCGCGCGGTCAGGCGATAGCGATCGACGCGGTGGCGCGGGGTCTCGAGCAACTCGACGCCGGTGACCTGACCTACCGGATCGAGGGTGACGTGCCGGAGCAATACGCAAAACTGGTCCATGATTTCAACGGCGCGATGGCCAGGCTCCAAGCGGCGATGGCCGCTATTGCGGCGAGTAGTGCGGGGGTGCGCGCGGGCGCCTCTGAAATCACCCAGGCCTCGGATGATCTTGCCCGCCGCACCGAGCAACAGGCTGCGACGCTGGAACAGACCGCCGCGGCGATGGATGAGATCACCGCGACGGTGCAAACCACGGCGCGGCGCAGCAGTGAAGCCCGGGATTTGGTGTCAGCCGCCGGGGCCGATGCCAAGCGTTCGGGTGAGGTCGTGTTCGAGACGGTGAATGCGATGAGCGCGATCGAGAGATCATCGCGCCAGATCGACAATATCGTTGGGTTGATTGATGAAATCGCGTTTCAGACCAATCTGCTGGCGTTGAACGCCGGAATTGAGGCCGCTCGCGCGGGTGACGCCGGACGTGGGTTTGCCGTGGTCGCGACCGAAGTGCGCGCTCTGGCGCAACGCTCGGCCGATGCCGCCAAGGAAATCCAGCAACTGATTTCGGCATCAGGTCAGCAGGTTGGCGTTGGTGTGCGGCTGGTGGGTGAAACGGGCAAATCGCTCGAGCGCATTGCCGGGCAGGTCGCGCAGATGAACCTGTTGATCACGGATATTGCGGCGTCCGCGCAGGAACAATCGACCGGGCTGCATCAGATCAACACCGCGGTCAACCAGATGGACCAGGTGACCCAGCAGAACGCCGCGATGGTCGAGCAGGCGACTGCGGCAAGCCATGGTCTTGCCGGGGAGGCCGCCGAACTCGCGCGACAGGTGGAACAATTCATCATTGCGGACACGGGCGCGAAGCCCGTAATCTCTTACGCGGGCGCGAAGCCCGTATCCGCGCGGAGTGAGGCGACCGCAACCGATCAGGACCGGACGGTGAAGAAGCGCATGAGCAAGGAGCGAGCGATCGAACGACGCAATCTGGCGACCCGTCCCTTTGCCACCCGCCCGGTCAAACAGAATGTGACGCGCCCGGCGATCAGCGCAAAATCCCCTGCAAAACTGCTCGCCGTCAGTTCAAACGATCAGGGCTGGGAAGAATTTTGACCGCCATCGCCAAGAACCGGGTTCGAGAGCGTTATGCTTTCAGCCTAACGCTCTATCTCTATGTTTTTTCGAGCGATTTCATGCGATTATGTTGCCGCTACCGCGTCAACCTAATCGCATATCGCTCGAGCGGCGCGATCCGGCTTACGCCACGAGGGGGGCGCGCAGAGCGGCCGCCCGCGCCCATGATTCCGCAACGTCTTCATCGAACAATTCGGCGAGTTTCTTCATCATGGTGCCGCCGAGGTCTTCGGCGTCCACCAGCGTAACCGCGCGTCGATAATAGCGCGTTACATCGTGGCCGATGCCGATTGCGGTGAGTTCGACAAGATCGCGGCTTTCGATCTCACGAATGACGTCGCGCAGGTGGCGTTCGAGATAATTGCCCTGGTTGACCGAGAGGGTACTGTCATCGACCGGCGCGCCATCCGAGATGACCATCAGGATGCGGCGATGTTCGGGCCGTGCGAGCAGGCGGCGGTAGGCCCAGGCGAGAGCTTCGCCGTCGATGTTTTCCTTGAGCAAACCTTCGCGCAGCATCAGGCCAAGGTTGCGCCGCGCCCGACGCCAGGGCTGGTCGGCGGATTTATAGATGATGTGGCGGAGATCGTTGAGCCGGCCCGGGTTGCGGGGCTTGCCTTCGGAGACCCATTTTTCGCGACTCTGGCCGCCTTTCCAGGAGCGGGTGGTGAAGCCAAGAATTTCAACCTTGACGGCACAACGCTCGAGCGTGCGCGCGAGAATGTCGCCACACATCGCGGCAACCGAGATCGGGCGGCCGCGCATCGAGCCGGAATTGTCGATCAGCAGGGTAACCACGGTGTCGCGGAATTCGGTGTCGCGCTCACGCTTGAAGGACAGGGGCAACAACGGATCGGCCACGACGCGGGCGAGGCGGCCGACATCGAGCAATCCGTCCTCAAGATCGAACTCCCAGGCGCGCTGTTGCTGAGCGAGGAGACGACGTTGCAGACGGTTCGCGAGCTTGGAAACCACCCCGTGCAGATGCTGGAGTTGCTGGTCGAGTTGTTGGCGCAGGCGGGCCAGCTCCTCGGCGTCGCAAAGCTGGTCGGCTTCGATCTCCTCGTCATAGCTGCGGGTGAAGGCGCGATAGGCGGTTTGCGCATCTTCCGCCGGCGGTTTGCGCCGCTGTTGCGGGCCGGCGGGCGCCTCATCGGCGGCGGCGGCGCTGTCGTCCTCGGTTTCCTCGTCGGCTTCGGCTTCGGCGGCATCGGCCTCCATCGCTTCGGGAGCTTCGGAGAGGAGCTGATCCTCATCCTGCCGGCTCTGGGTTTCACCTTCGCCAGCGTTATCCTGTTGAAGGGATTGTTCGCCCTGGTCGCCGTTGTCCTCGCTGCCATCATCCGATTCGGAGGTGGATTCGGCCTCGGCCAGATCCATCGCGGCGAGCAGCCGCCGGGCGGCGCGCGCGAAATCGTCCTGATCGGCGCGGTTGGCGGCAAGATCGTCGAGCGCGGCCTCGGCACCTTCGGGCAGGGTGCCGCGCCATAATTCCATGATCGGGCGGGCGATGTCGGGGATAGAATGGGGGTCCATGCGCTCACGGACCAGGAGCGCGAGAGCCTGGGCGGTGGGCAGTTGCTCGCGCCGCTTCATCCGGTCGAGCCCTTCGGCTTCCGAATCGTCCCGCAGTTTGCGCTGCAGATTGGCGGCGACGCCGTTCATATGGGCGGCACCGATGATCTCGACGCGGGCCTGTTCAAGCGCGTCATACGCTTCGCGGGCTTCACGTGACACCGGAGCACGGCTGGCATGCACGGC
This sequence comes from Acidiphilium sp., assembly GCF_049977125.1. Taxonomy (NCBI): domain Bacteria; kingdom Pseudomonadati; phylum Pseudomonadota; class Alphaproteobacteria; order Acetobacterales; family Acidocellaceae; genus Acidiphilium; species Acidiphilium sp. Next base: position 13,753 of record NZ_JBMFGY010000024.1, read on the forward strand.
GTCGTCATGGTGGCGCAGGCGCAACGCCATGGCATCCGCGATGCCGCGCAGCCGCGCTACCTCGGCCGGTGGCAGCGCGCGGGTGGGTGATGGCAGGCGGGCGCGCTTGCCTGCGAGGCCGGCGGCACCGGGCTGGTAGGCGACCTGGACCTCATCGCTACCGGCGATCGCGCGGACGGCGCCGGCCGTCGCACGTTTGAAATCCTCGCTACGGGATTGCTCGCCGGCCATTGGATTATGCGCTGCGGCGCGGCATCACGCCGGTTTCGACCTCGCCGTTGAGGCATCGCTGGTAGTATTCCGCGACCGTGCTGCGTTCTGCCTCGTCGCATTTGTTCAGGAAAGTGAGGCGGAAGGCGAAGGCGAGATCACCGAAGATACGGGCGTTCTCGGCCCAGGTGATCACGGTGCGCGGGGACATCACGGTTGAGATATCGCCGTTGATGAAGCCGGCGCGCGTGAGATCGGCCAGGGCGACCATGCTTTCGATCTTTTTTTTCTCGACCGTGTTGCCAGGCTCGATGCCCAGTTTCGCCATCACGATCGAGACCTCCTGCGCGTGGGGCAGATAGTTCAGCGTGGCGACGATGTTCCAGCGATCCATCTGGCCCTGATTGATCTGCTGGGTGCCATGATAAAGACCCGTGGTATCGCCCAACCCGACCGTGTTGGCGGTGGCAAACAAGCGGAACGCGGGATGCGGGCGGATGACACGATTCTGGTCGAGCAGCGTGAGTTTGCCTTCGACCTCCAAAACACGCTGGATCACGAACATCACATCCGGCCGTCCGGCGTCGTATTCGTCAAACACCAGGGCGCAGGGGTGCTGCAAGGCCCAGGGCAGCAGACCCTCGCGGAATTCGGTGATCTGCTTGCCTTCCTTCAGCACGATCGCATCCTTGCCGATCAGGTCGATGCGGCTGATGTGGCTGTCCAGATTGACGCGAATGCAAGGCCAGTTCAATCGCGCGGCGACCTGCTCGATATGGGTCGATTTGCCGGTGCCGTGATAGCCCTGGATCATGACCCGTCGGTTGAGGGCAAAACCGGCCAGAATGGCCAAGGTGGTTTCGCGGTCAAACTTATAGGTGTCGTCGATTTCAGGCACGTGCTCAGTGCGTTCGGAAAATGCCGGTAGCTCGAAGCCGCACTCGATGCCGAATACCTCGCGCGCCGAGACCCGGCGGTCGGGCAGGTTGATCGCCGAGGTTGGCGTGCCACGGGTTTCCTGAAGAGCGGCAATCGTACTCATCGTATCGACATCCTTGATTTCTGAATAGTTAAACTACTCGCCACGGCGCAGTCTGCAAGCCCGGTGCGCGGTTCGAGTGCATTGGGCGATTGTTGAAGTGAGGTGAGCGGCACCCGCTCTCACGCACTGGCTTCCGCCTGCATGGACGCCAGATGGCTGCGCAGCGCAGCATAAGCGATATTGATGGTCTTGAGGCGTTCCTCCGCCCCCTTGTCGCCGCCGTTCGCATCCGGGTGGTGGCGTTTGGCGAGTTCCTTGTAGCGGTTGCGCGCGGCTTCGCGCGATGTCGGCCACTCGAGTCCGAGGATTGCGAGCGCCTCGCGGATTTCCGACGGGGTGCGTTCGGGTTCCGGTTTGGCGCGGGCGCGACCGAGGCCGGCGAAGGCCGCGAGCTCGGCTTCCAGCGCCTCGCCGATGCTGCCGTTGCGACCGAGCGGCCAGGTTGGCCGTTGCCAGCCGGTGTCGGAGCGGAGGTTGGACTCGATTTCGCCGGGACTCATGCCTTTGTAATAATCCCACCGCGCATTGTAGGCGCGGACGTGTTCAAGGCAGAACCAGTAATATTCCCGCAGATTATCGCGCGATTTCGGTGCCCGGTAGTCGCCAGCAAGATCGCAATCGGGGTTATCGCATGCGCGGCCCGGCGCGTCAGGATCGGGCGCGAAGGCGCGGACGCGGCGGGTCGATCGGGAGAAGGGTGGCGCAGACATCCTGCATAATTTGCCCTTTGTGGGCGACTTGGCAACCATGTATTGCTGGTGCACAATCCACCTATGACAACACGAACTGCATCTATGACAACACGAACTGATCGTATCCGAACCACGCTGACCGAGGTGTTCGCGCCCGCCGTCTGTGAAATCAAGGACGACAGCGCGCGACACTCAAAACATGCAACCCGGATGGATCAGGTCGGCCATGCGCCGAATGTCGGTGAAACGCATTATCGGCTGTCCTTGGTTTCACCGCGATTTGCCGGGATGAACCGGGTGGCGCGCTCTCGCGCCGTGCATGAGGCGCTGGATGCCGAGTTCAAATCGGGACTGCATGCGCTGGCGCTGGATTTAAAAGCGCCCGGCGAGTGAACCACGGCGAGGGCTGAATTCCCGTCCCGCGCACGCTTCTGTGGGACCGGCGGTTTGCACCGCTGTTCTGGTGTCAGGCGTTTGCGGCGTTCAATGATAATTTTTTGAAAACCGCGCTGGCCGTGCTGATTTTGTATCGGCTGCACGGGCAGTCGGCGTTGGTGGCGCTGGCGGGGGCGGCGTTCGTTGGGCCATCGCTGGTCGTTTCGGGCATTGCCGGGCAGATGGCGGACCGGTTCGACAAGGCGGCCGTCGCGACCACGGTGAAGGCGGTCGAAATCGGGGCGGCGGCACTGGCGGTGGTTGGATTTCTGCTGCAATCGATCCCGCTGTTGTTCGCGGCGTTGCTGGCGTTCGGCGTGCTGGCGTCATTGTTCGGGCCGGTCAAATACGGCTTGCTGCCCGATTTATTGCGGACTGAGCAACTGCCGCTCGCCAATGCGTTGGTCGATTTCGCCACTTTCGCGGCCATCCTGATAGGCACGGCGGTGGGCGGGTTGTTGGGCGCGCGCGATCCGGTGGTGCTGTGCATGATCGTGATGGGATTCGCACTGCTGGCGTTCGGCGCCGCGCGGTTGATCCCCCGGCCGGGTGCCGCGCGACCGGATTTGCAGCTGCGGGCCAACCCCGTCACCGCGGCGCGCGGCCTGATCATGGTGCTGCGCCACTCGCGTGATTTATGGCACGCCGCCATGGTCAACACCTGGTTCTGGTTCGCCGGCATCATCTGCCTCACGCTGCTGCCGGTGATGACCAGAAACGATCTGCATCGCGGTCCGCCGGCGGTTACGCTGGGGCTGACCGTATTCTCGATCGGAATCGGCGCCGGCAGTTTCCTCGCCGCACGCTTGATGCATGGCGAGATTTCATTGCGACCCGCGCGGCTTGGCACGTTGATGGTGGGTGTCGGCGCGATCATGATCGCGGTTCTCGCGCGCCGGAATGATTTCCTGCCGGTTCTGGGTCTGTTGTTCGTGGTGTCAGTCAGTGGCGGGTTGATCGCTGTGCCGAGTTTCGCCGCGGTCCAGGCGTGGTCCGAGCCGAGTGCGCGCGCGCGGGCGGTGGCGGGGACCAATATTATTTCGGCGGCGGCGATGTTGATGGCGAGCCTCCTGCTCACGGCGCTTCTGCATCAGGGCATCGGTCCCCGCGTGATCTTTGCCGGCTTGGGGGTCATGGCGCTCAGCCTTGGAATTCTGGTGCGCCGCTAAAGCGGGGTGGCCGCCGTTCGCTGAAGGCGCGCACGCCTTCGGCGAAATCCGGGGTGCGGCCAAGTTTCCGTTGCAGGTCGCGCTCAAGGTCGAGTTGGAGATCGAGGCTGTTGACGGCGGCGGCGTTGAAGGCGTGCTTCATCGCCGCGATCGCCTGGGTCGGTTTGGCGGCGAGGGTGGCGGCCAGGGTGAGGGCGGCTTCGGCGAAGCCCGCGTCGGGCACGCACCGCCAGATCATCCCCATTGCGGCGGCTTCGGCGGCGGTGATGGTGTCGCCGAGCATGGCGAGGCCACGGGCGCGGGCGTCGCCCACCAGGTGCGGCAGGAGGAAGGTGCCGCCGGCATCCGGCATCAGACCGATGCGGATGAACGCCTGGGTGAAATTGGCCGATTCGCAGGCGATGACAATATCGGCGGCGAGGGCGAGATTGGCGCCGGCTCCCGCCGCGACGCCATTGACGGCGGCGACGATCGGTTTTGGCAGCGCGCGCATGCGACGGACCAGCGGGTTGTAATGTCGATCGATCGAGGCGCCGAGGTCGCGCTGGTCGCCGCCGAGGTTCTGCATCAGATCGGCGCCGGAGCAGAAGCCTCGACCCGCCCCGGTGAGCAGCACGGCGCGAATGGCAGGGTCGGTTTCGATCGCCGCGAAGGCCGAGGCCAGGGCCTCGTGCAGCGAGGGGTTGAGGGCGTTGAGCTTTTCCGGGCGGTTGAGGGTGAGAATGCGCACGGCACCCTCGGTGGTTTCAAGCAGATCTTGGGTCATGGCGCATCCCCCTGTTGATTTCAGAGGCCTATAGTGACCCAGCGTAACGCATGCGGCAATGTCATGGGATGATGCTGTTTCCGGGATAAGCCTGTAGAGTCGCCAGTTCCTGCAATGAGGGGTTTTCATGCGTATTTCGATCGCAATTCACGGCGGTGCGGGCACCATGCGGGTCGCGGATTTGACGGCGGCGATGACCGATGCGCGACACGAGGGGTTGCGGGCTGCGCTGCGCGCCGGCTGGTCGGTATTGCGCCGTGGTGGATCGTCGCTCGATGCCGTGACCGCTTCGGTGTGTGCGCTTGAGGACGATCGTTTGTTCAATGCCGGTCATGGCGCGGTGCTGACCGATGCCGGCACGATCGAGATGGATGCGGGAATCATGAACGGCGCGGATCGCCGCGCCGGCGCGGTGGCGGGGATCTGCGGGCCGCGTAATCCGGTTCTGGCGGCGCGCGCGGTGATGGAAACCACGTCCCATCTGTTGATGATCGGCGAGGGGGCGCACAGCGTGGCCCGTGATGCCGGGCTGATTTTCGCGCCGGCCGATTATTTCGAGACGCCGGATCGACGGGCGGCGCTGGATCGCGAATTGGCGCGTCGGGCCGCAAATGCGCCGGATACCAGGTCCGATGCCGATCGGCATGGCACTGTCGGCGCGGTGGCGCGGGACGCGCGTGGCGATCTGGCCGCCGCAACCTCGACCGGCGGGATGACCGGCAAGCGATCGGGACGGGTGGGTGACACGCCGATCATCGGGGCGGGCACCTACGCCGATGAATTATGTGCGGTGAGTTGCACCGGCACCGGCGAGGTGTTCATCCGCTACACCGCCGCGGCTGAGATCGCGGCCCGGCTTCGCTATAACGGCGAGGCGATCGCGGGTGCGGCGGCCGATGTTGTCGCACAACTCGCAACGCACGGCGGCGACGGCGGGTTGATCGCGCTGGGTGCTGTGGGGGAGCCGGTTCTGCCGTTCAATTCGTCAGGGATGTATCGCGGCTACGTCGACGCCGAGGGACGGTTGTGCACGGCGATCCATCGGGAGGCGTTCCGTTTCGGCTAGATCGCGCCCCGGATTCAGGCCGACCCGAGGGATCGTCATTTGACGTCCCGGCATTCACGCCTATCTGTTAAGCGGCAAGGAGAGATGTATGACAGGGTTGAGGTCGCTGGTCGCACCTGACGATCTGGCAGGCAGAATCGTGGGTGATGTCACTGCCACGCTACCGGAGTGGAATCTGAGGGATCTGTATCTCGGCACCGCCGATCCAGCGATCGAGGACCACTTCACGCGGCTCGCGGCAGAGGCGACGGCGTTCGGCGCCGCCTATCAGGGCCGTCTCGCGACCCTTGATGGCGCGGCACTGGCGGCGGCGATCGAACGATATGAGGCCATTGAGCAGGGTTTGGCGCGGCTGTATGCTTTTGCCCAACTCACCTTCAGCGGCGATGCGTCGCTGCCGGAGTCGGGGCGGTTTTACCAGTCGGTGATGGAACGCGCGAATGATATCGGGGCGTCGCTGCTGTTCTTTCCGCTCGAACTCAACCGGATCGAGGATGCGCAGCTCGACGTCAACATGAACGACCCGGCGTTGTCGCGCTATGCGCCGTGGCTGCGCGATCTGCGTCAAGGCCGGCCCCATCAATTGTCGGACGATCTGGAAAAACTCCTGCACGACAAGGATGTCACCGGCCCCACCGCCTGGTCGCGCCTGTTCGATGAAACCATCGCGGGTTTGCGCGTCGCGCTGGGCGGGGAGGAGATCACGCTGGGTGCGGCGCTCAACCGCCTGTCCGAACCGGATCGGGCGATACGTGAGGCGGCGGGCCGGGCGATCGGGGCGGAGTTGAAGCGCCATGCCAAGCTGTTCACCCTGATCACCAATACCCTTGCCAAGGATAAGGCGATCGACGATGCCTGGCGGCATTACCCGACGCCGGTTTCAGCGCGCAATCGTTCAAACCGGGTGGAAGACGAGGTGGTGGCCGCCCTCGTCCACGCCGTGAGCACGTCCTATCCCCGCCTCTCGCACCGTTATTACACGCTGAAATCCCGCTGGCTCGGCCTTGATCGTCTTGAACATTGGGATCGCAATGCGCCCATCCCCGGCGATGCCGACCCGGCGATCGCCTGGAGCGAGGCGCAGGCCCATGTTCTCGCCGCTTACGGCGATTTCAGTCCCGAACTCGCCGCCATCGGCCGGCGCTTCTTTGACAACCCCTGGATCGATGCCGTGCCGCGCCCCGGCAAATCCGGCGGAGCTTTCGCCCATCCCACCGTGCCGGATGCGCACCCCTATATCCTGTTGAATTACCATGGCCGCGCCCGCGACGTCATGACGCTGGCGCATGAACTCGGCCATGGCATCCATCAAACGCTTGCCGCCGATCAGGGTTATCTGTTGGCCCGCACACCGCTCACCCTCGCCGAAACCGCCAGCGTGTTCGGTGAAATGCTGACGTTCCGCGCCTTGCTCGATGCCGAAACCAACCCTGACCGCCGCCGATTGATGCTGGCGCGCAAGGTCGAGGACATGCTGAACACGGTGGTGCGCCAGATCGCTTTTTTCACCTTCGAACAACGCCTGCACGATCGCCGCCGTTCGGGCGAGTTGCTGCCCGAGGAGATCGGGCAGATCTGGCTCGACGTGCAACGCGAAAGCCTCGGCCCCGCCTTCAACTTTACCGAAGAGTACCGGATGTTCTGGGCCTATGTGCCGCATTTCATTCATTCGCCGTTCTATGTCTATGCCTATGCGTTCGGCGATTGCCTGGTCAACGCGCTCTACGGATTGTATCAGGATGAACGCGCGGCTGGGCGTGGCGGCGACTTCGTGCGGCGCTATACCGCCATGCTGCGCGCCGGCGGCACCAAGCGCCATGGCGAGTTGCTCGCACCGTTCGGCATCGATGCATCAAACCCCGCATTCTGGCACCGTGGGCTCGATGTCATCGCCGGATTTATCGATGAACTGGAAAACTGAGGTCAAATGGTCAACGAAGCGGATTCCGGCAGTACGCTGTTCGGCGAGTTCAAGCGATTTGCCCGCACCTCGGGGGCGGTATCGGGCATTGCCGCGCGGGTGGCCGGTAACCGGGTGTTCGGCATCAAGACCGATCGCGCCCGCCATGCCGAAGACCTGAAGACGATTCTCGGCGGTCTCAAGGGGCCGATGATGAAGGTCGCGCAGATCCTCACCACGATCCCTGATGCCCTGCCGGAGGAATATGCCAAGGAACTCGCACAGTTGCAGGCCAATGCGCCGGCAATGGGCTGGGTGTTCGTCCGTCGCCGCATGGCGGCCGAGCTGGGACCGGATTGGGAAGCGAAATTCAAATCCTTCGGTCACGAAGCCGCTGCCGCCGCCAGCCTGGGTCAGGTCCACCGCGCCACCCTGCCCGATGGCCGCGATGTCGCCTGCAAACTGCAATACCCCGACATGGCCAGCACGGTCGAAGCCGATCTGCGCCAACTCAAGCTCGCCATGGCGGTGTACAAGCGGATGGACAATGCGATCCATCAGGAGGACATCTACGTCGAACTCGCCACCCGCCTGCGCGAGGAACTCGATTACCAGCGCGAGGCGGCCCAGGCGCGGCTGTACGCCCTGATGCTCGATGGCCAGCCCGATGTCGTGATCCCGGTCCCGATCCCGGAATTCTCGACCAAACGCCTCCTGACCATGTCCTGGCTCACCGGCACCGGGATGCAGACCTGGCTCGATACCAATCCGTCGCTCGAAGCGCGCAATCGTATCGCGACGGCGCTGTTCCGGGCCTGGTATGTGCCGTTCTACCGTTTTGGCGTCATTCATGGCGACCCGCATCTCGGCAACTATCAGGTGAACCCCGATGGCGGCATCAATTTGCTCGATTTCGGCGCCATTCGCGTGTTCGACTCGAATTTCGTTGCCGGCGTGATCGAATTGTTCAACGCCATCCGCGACAATGACGATGATCACGCCTACCACGCCTACAAAATCTGGGGTTTCACCGACATCACCAAGGAGAAACTCGACGTCTTGAACGATTGGGCGCGCTTCCTGTATGAGCCGCTGATGCAGGACCGCGTGCGACCGATCCAGGAAACCAACGACGTCACCTATGGTCGCAGCGTTGCCGAACGTGTTCACGAAGGCCTCAAGCGCACCGGCGGCGTTCGCCCGCCGCGAGAGTTCGTGCTGATGGATCGTTCGGCGATTGGCCTTGGCAGTGTCTTCCTGCGCCTGAAAGCGGAGCTCAACTGGCAGAAGCTGTTCCACGAAACCGTGGCTGATTTCGACGCAACCGCCCTCGAGTCCCGTCAGACCGCGGCCCTCGCCGAGGCCGGCGTGCCGAAACCGCTGTAACCATGGCGATCCTGCAACGCGGTTTGCGCGGTGGCCTGATGGCGCGCGCCTACCGCAAGATCCTGCACTCGTGGTATCTGAACGACCTTGCGTTCGATGTCCGGTTGCACGCCAAGGGCGAAGCCGTCGCTTACATCATCGAGCACATGCAATCCGCGATGATGCTGCGCGATCGCTTCGCTCTCCTCCGCTTTGCGCTGTCCCGCGCGCCCGCCGAGGGTCTGATCCTCGAATTCGGCGTTGAAAAGGGCCTCTCGATCACCTGCCTTGCCAAGGCCACTCAACGCCTCGTTCATGGTTTCGACTCCTTTCAGGGTCTCCCCGAGGATTGGTCCGGCACCGCCGCCCCGCGCGGTACGTTCGATCGCCAGGGCGCGCCGCCAAAAGTTCCCCCCAACGTGCGCCTCCATATCGGCTGGTTCGATGCCACGATCGCCCGGTTTCTGAGCGATTCCAATGAGCCGATCGCTCTTTTGCACGTCGATTGCGACATCTATTCATCGACCAAAACAATCTTCGATCTGCTCGCGTCGCGCATCGTCGCCGGCACGGTCATCGTGTTCGACGAGTATTTCAACTATCCCGGCTGGCGCCACCATGAATACAAGGCGTTCCAGGAGTTCTGCGCCACGTCTGGCCACAGCTACCGCTACCTCGGCTATGCCGGCGAAAAAGGACATGTCGCGGTGGTGATCCTGTAAGGCTTGCCGACCCACACCATCACGGCGTTGTCTTCACGTGAGGCGGATGGCGCGCTGGCTTGGGATGCGTAACCGATGGTCCTCGAGCGCATGCGGGTGACGGTGCGCCGCCGCGGCCATGCGGATGTCACGGGCAACCAGCAAGGCCTCGATTTCGCCCGCATAGCGTATAACGATATGGTTCAGCCATCGCGCGACATCCTCCGGCGCGGCGTCGTGCAGGGCGGGGGAATCGAGGTAACGGATCATGGCGGAGGCCGGTTGCCAGACCTCATCGGTGACCCAGCGATTGGTGGTGAACAGGCGGAGCGGAAGCCCCTGTGCATCCACCGAGAGGGCGACAAGGTGCGAGAAACCGCCGGCGGTCTCGGCGGTCGGTTCCGGCGGGGCGGGGACGAAGATGTGGAAATGCCCGTGTTCGCGGCGAAGGCGCTGTGACTCCGGATGGGCGTGGTAATAGAACCGCCATCGGCTCGTTGGATCGATCGCGTCGGGCTGGGGATAATGTGCCCATTCGACAAAATGCGCCGTATCGCCGACCACGCGGGCCGGCGCGCTCTGACGCGCTTCGGCCCAGGCCAGGATCTGGGCGACAATCTCATCGCCCGCGCGCCGAGCATCCATCGATCGATCGGTCGTTTTGTTTTGTTCAAGGTCTGACGGGCACATCACGACATCGCTATCCTTACGTGGCTATGGTTCCATCTGAGATAGAAACTTCCCCTTCATCATTGATGCAAGTCAGGCGGCGGGCCATTTTTTTTTGCCGAGCCGTCCGGGATGGGTGGACTTTATCCGCCATGTTGTCACTATACGACAGTTGCAAAAGATGAGCGTTCGTGGCGCCAGGCGTTGCGTTAAGTTCGGGCAGAACGTTCGGACGTCTAACAAGTAATATTGGAGGGGAAGGTCTACTGCAATGAATGACACTCAATTTGGTTCGTTGGATCGTCTTGGTTCGTTGGATCGTCGCGGTTTGCTCAAGGCCGGCGCGGCCGCCGGCGTGGCCGGTTTGCTGGCGACGCCGAAACCCACCTGGGCAGCCAGCGAGACGCCGATCAAGATCGGTCTGGTCGATCCGATCACCAGCATTTTCGCACCGCTGGGGCATAGTGAAATCAAGGGCGCGAGATTCGCCGAGGCAGAGATCAACAAAAACGGCGGCATCATGAGCCGGCCGTTGCAGCTTCTGGTCGAGGACGGCGCGGGCAATCCCGGCACCAGCCTCGACAAGGCGGCGCGCCTCGTCTCGCGCGACAAGATCGATTTCCTGATGGGGACGGTCAATTCGGCCTCATCGCTGGCGCTTAGTCAGTTCGCGAACAAGCACAACATGCTGTTCATGGTGACGGGCGGTCACGTCGATGCGGTGACCGGCACCGATTGCAAGTGGAACACGTTCCGCACCTGCTCGACGACATGGATGCTGACATCGGGCGATTTCGAAACCCTGTTCAAGAAATTCGGCAAATCCTGGTATTTCATCACGACCGATTATGCCTTCGGTCACGCCGAGCAGGCCGATTATACCAAGCAGCTCAAGGCGGCCGGCGGCAAGGTGCTCGGCAGCGCGCTCGCGCCGGTCGGCACGACCGATTTCTCGTCCTATCTGATCGATGTGAAGGCCAAGAAGCCGAAAGTGCTCTGCCTGCTCCTCGCGGGGGACGATCAGGTCAATTGCATGAAGCAGATCGCTCAGTTCGGCATCAACAAAGAGATCGCGGTCGCCGGCGCCCTGTTCGAATTGGAGCAGGCGCAGGCATTGCCGCCCGCCGCCCGCTATGGCTGGTGGACGATGGAGTGGTACTGGAACCAGCCGAACACCCCGCATGTCGCGGAATTCGTCAAAGCCTATCGCGCCAAATACAATAACGAATATCCGTCAGCGCGGTCGTGGTTCGGTTATGCATCGACCTATGCCATCAAGCTCGCGGTCGAAAAAGCCAAATCGACCGACACGATGAAAGTGGTGCGGGCGATGGAGGGTCTGGTGCTACCGCCCGAAATCGCCCTGCAGCCGAATGCGCCGGCGTATCGCGCGGCCGATCATCAATTGCTGCTCAGCATGTTCCCCGGCCACGTCATTTCGAACGGAACCTACCCCAATCTGTTCGATGTGACCGCGATTATTCCGGGCGCCGAGCTCGCGTTGTCGCCGGCGGCGGCGGGATGCAAAATGACCTACCCGACCTGATTGACCGTTACCGTGCCTATCGATAAACGGCTCCGTCCCTGACGGGGCCGTTCTTGACATCGACCGGGGGGAAACATGGGTCTGATTTTACTGTTTAACGCCTTCAACGGATTGATCCAGGGCGCGTTCTACGCGCTGATGGCCTTGGGTCTTGCGTTGATCCTCGGGTTGAACAACACGATCAATTTCGCCCAGGGCGCCTTCATGGCGCTGGCGGCCTATTTCGCCTTCACCATCGTGCCCTATGTCGGTTTCTGGGGCGCGCTGATCATCGCGCCGTTGCTGGCTGGCGTGATCGGGCTGGTGGTGGAAACCGTTCTGGTGCGGCGCCTGTATAGCCGCAAGGACCCGATTTACACGCTTCTGCTCACCTTCGGCCTCGCGTTCATCATCCAGGACATGATCCGAACCATCTGGGGCGCACAAGGCGTGCCGCTCGCAATTCCTAATTTCCTCAATCATCCGCTCAGCAACACCTATTTCTTTCTCACCGGCTATCGCCTGTTCGTCGTCGCGGTGGCATTGATCGGGACCGGCGCCCTGTTCGCGGTGTTGCGCTTCACCCGCATCGGCATTCGCATCCGCGCCGGCAATTCCGATCTGGAAACGATCTCGGCGCTCGGCGTTAATATCTATCTGCTGCGCTCGGCGAATTTCGTGATCGGGATTGTTTTTGCCGGTGTCGCCGGCATTCTCGCGGCCGGTCAGCTTGGCCTCAACCCGAACATGGGTGACGCGCTGATTATGCCCGCCTTCGTTGCCATCGTGGTCGGTGGGGTTGGCTCTCTGGTCGGCTCACTGCTCGGCGGGTTGATCATCGGGCTCGCATCCGGCATCACCACGGCGTTCTTCCCGGCGGCGAGCGAGGTGGTGATCTATGTCATCATGGGGATCATGCTGGTGGTCCGGCCGCGCGGCCTGATGGGTCAGGAAGGATTGTTCGAATGAGTTCCGAAATGACCAGCCCACGCACTGCGGTTGCCAAGCCGGAGGATTCCGGCTTTGCCACGCGTCGCATCCTGGGCAATGGGTTGCTTGCCATCGCGCTGCTGACCGTGCCGTTCTGGCTGCCTCTGGTCGGCGGCTATACCGATCTGGCGTCGCGCGTGCTCATCTATGCGCTGGCGGCAATGGGGCTCAACCTTCTGCTCGGTTTCACCGGCGGCCTGTCGTTCGGTCATGCCGCCTATTTCGGCCTTGGCGCCTATGGTGTCGGGCTGATGTTGAAATACGAAACCCACAGCACCATCCTCGCCCTTCTGGCGGGCACCCTGCTCGGCGGCATCGCCGCCACGCTGCTCGGCCCGATCGCGGTGCGGCGACGCGGCATCTATTTCTCGATGATCACCATCGCGATCGGCCAGATGTTCTATTTCATCGCGGTACGCTGGAATTCACTCACCGGCGGCGAAGACGGTCTGACCGGGTTCTCACGCCAGCCGATCCATCTGCCCGGCTTCACCCTGCCGATGGGTTCGGTCGATTTCTATTATCTCATCCTGATTTGTTTCGGCATTTGCGCCGTATTGCTCTGGACCGTTCTGAATGCGCCGCTTGGCCACACGTTCGTTGCCATTCGCGAGAACCACCGCCGCCTCACCTTCCTTGGCGTTCGCACCCAGCGCTATATTGCGATCTCCTTTGCAATTTCAGGCTTCGTTGCGGCCCTCGCGGGGGGGCTCGATGCGTTGCTCGACAATTTCGCTTCGCCCAATCTGTTGAATTACGGGCTGTCGGGCGATTTCCTGATCATCGCCGTGCTTGGCGGCATGCGCAACTTCTGGGGGCCGCTGGTGGGTGCCGTGATTTTCGTGATGGTGCGTGACTATGTCAGTTCGATCACCAACAACTGGATGACGGTGATCGGCCTGGTGTTCATCGGCTCCGTACTGTTCTTTCCGATGGGTATCCTTGGGTTCTTCAACCGGAAGTCATCGTCATGAGCCTGCTCGTTCTGGAAAACGTTGGTCGCCGGTTCGGCGCCTTGCAGGCGCTGTCGGGGATTTCGCTCAGCGTCGAACCCGGCGAATTGCGCGCGGTGATCGGGCCGAACGGCGCCGGCAAGACCACGCTGTTCAACCTGATCAGCGGATTTTTTCCACCCACCGAAGGCAGCATTACTTTCGAGGGCCAGCCGATCACCGCGGTCAACCCGACCGCCCTGGTCAAACGCGGCATTATTCGGACGTTCCAGATTACCGAGATTTTCCTGTCGTTGACCGTGCGGGAGAATTTTCGCATCGCGGTCGAAACCGCGATGGGCTGCAATCTGCGACCGTGGATGTCGGCCGCGATGCGCGCCGCCATCATGCGCAAGGTCGATGAACTGGCCGACATCGTGCGGATCAGTGCCAAAATGGACCGCGTGGCTGGTGAATTGTCGCATGGCGATCAACGCGTCGTCGAGATCGGCATCGTGCTCGCCAATGCGCCGAAACTGCTGCTGCTCGATGAGCCGACCGCGGGAATGGGCGATGAAGAGACCCACCACATGACCGACCTGATCCGCCGGCTCAACAAGAACCAGGGCATTGCCATGCTGTTCGTCGAGCACGACATGGCGATCGTGTTCGGCATCGCGGACCGGATCACGGTCCTCGATAACGGCCGGATGCTCGCGGAAGGCAACGCAACCGAAATCGCCGCCAACCCGCGTGTGCAGTCGGCCTATCTGGGGCAGGCGGCATGAGCCTGGTTCTCGAAGCCGAAGGGTTGCAGACCTTTTACGGCAAAAGCCATATCCTGCACGGCGTTTCATTGACGGTGGGCGAGGGTGAGTTGATCGCGCTGCTCGGCCGCAACGGCGCGGGCAAATCCACCACCATGCGCAGTATCATGGGCCTCACCCCGCCGCGTGAGGGCACCGTGCGCCTGTTCGGCAAGGACACAACGGGCAAGCCCCCCTATCGGATCGCCTCGATGGGGGTTGGCTATGTGCCGGAAGGCCGCAAAATCTTCGGCCATCTCACTGTCCATGAAAACCTTCTGGTGCCCCCCGAAACCAAGGGACCCTGGACCATCGAGACGGTCTATAAATTATTCCCCCGCCTCGAGGAGCGCCGGACAAGCAAGGGTGGCCGGTTGTCGGGTGGCGAACAGGAAATGCTCGCGATTGGTCGCGCATTGCTGCTCAATCCGAAATTCCTGATCCTCGATGAACCGTCCCAGGGCCTCGCGCCGGTGATCGTGCAGGAGGTGATGCGCACGGTCGGGCGCATGAAGGGCGAGGGCATGTCAATCCTGCTGGTCGAGCAGAACGCTTTCCTTGCCCTGCAACTCGCGGACCGCGCCTATGTCCTGTCGGATGGCGAAGTCGTCTATGATGGTGACGCGCTCGCCCTGGCCCGCGACACCGAGCGCATGGAACGCCTCGCCGGGGTCAGCCACACCGTCAGCTGATACCAGACCCGGTTTATTCTGTTCCAGAGTCTGGCGATTTTGGCTTCGTCAGTCGCGCGGCGAAAAACCCGTCCATGCCGCCCCGATCCGACCACAGACCAGGATGTGTCCGCAGATCGCCCAGCGGCGTGATCGCCTCGGGCAGACCGGGCAGCTCGGCAGCGGACAGCGGTGCGCGCGCCAGACCGAGCCGCCCGCAAGCCGCGGCCACCCGGCCGAAGCCTTCCTCGTCCTGCAACGAGCATACCGCGTAAATCAGCGTGCCGCCGGGGGACAGCATCGCGCTGGCGGCATCCAGCAACCGATCCTGGATCGCCGTACACGCGCCGATGTCATCCGGCCGCCGCAGATGCGGAATCTCGGGATGCCGCCGGATCGTGCCGGTCGCCGAACAGGGCGCATCCAGCAAGATCATCTCGAACATCTGGTCGGGACGCCACGTCAACGCATCCGCCGTCACCACCGTCACCGGCATGCCCATCCGCGCGCAATTCTGCCGCAACCGCTCGAGCCGCCGGCCATCCCGATCGAGCGCTGTGACCATCGCTCCCGCCGCCGCAAGCTGCATCGTCTTGCCGCCCGGTGCTGCGCATAAATCGAGGACACGACGGCCACGCAGGTCGCCGAACAACTGAACCGGCAGCGCTGCGGCCGCGTCCTGCACCCAGAGGGTTGCTTCGGTGAAGCCTGGCAGGGCGGTCACATCGGTGCCTGAAGGCAGCCGCGCTGAGCCGGTCGGCAGCAGCATGGCCCCGTCGGGCGGGGCCGCGCCGGGCCGGATCGACACGTCGAGCGGCGCCTCGAACTGATGGGCGATTGCAATCGCCCGCGCCGCCTTGCCCCAGGACGCCCAGAGCCACGCCGGCGTATCCAGTCGCGGCTGATCAAGCGCGGCCAGAGCCGCCGTGCCCGCTGCCGTCACCCGGCGCAGCACCGCGTTGACCAGTCCGGCGAATTTGCCCACCCCGTGCGTATGGGTCAGCGCGACCGAGGTACTGACCGCCGCATGTCCCGGGGTGCCCAGAAAGAGCGCCTGCGCCGCGCCGATTCGCAGGATATGCCGCACTTTCACGGGTGGTGCCTTGGTCAGATGCTCATCGAGCACCGCATCCAGACTGCCGAGATGGCGCAACACGCTCGCGGCGATCCGGTGCGCCGCCGCCTTGTCGCGCGCCTCGATCCCCGTCAGCTGATCCAGCGACTGGTCGAGCGGTCGATGACGGTCCAGCACGCCGCTGATCAACGCGAAAGCGGCATCGCGGGTCGGGTCGCGGTCTGTCGAACTCATGAATACCTTTGCACAGGAGAGGGATGGTGGAGCTGAGGGGAATCGAACCCCTGACCTCCTCATTGCGAACGAGGCGCTCTCCCAACTGAGCTACAGCCCCATCCCTGAAGGCCGCTTCGCGCGATTAGGCATGGAAGTCAAGCACCCCGCGCGCATTGCGTGAATGCCGCCACTTCGCTAACCCGACAACGACCTTTGGAGGCAACAATGCTCGCAGCCGTGTTCTGGTTTCTGAACGAAGTCATCGAGATCTATATCTATGTCATGATCGCCGCCGCCATTTTCAGCTGGCTGCTCGCGTTCGGCGTGCTCGATACCCGCAACCGCATCGTCTATCGGATCGAGGATTTTCTGATCCGCGCGACCGAACCCTTTCTGGCGCCGTTCCGGCGATTCATTCCGAGCATCGGCGGCATCGATATTTCGTTCATCATCGCTTTCCTGGTCCTGCGCGCGTTGCAGATTTTCCTCGCCGGACTCTATGGGCATCTGGTGATGAACGGCTTCCAATGACCGCGACTCTCATCGATGGCAAGGCGATCGCGGCCACCCTGCGCGCCTCGGTCGCGGCGCGCGCCGCGTTGCTGGCGTATCGTCCCGGCCTCGTGGTCGTGCTGGTCGGCGAGGATGCCGCCAGCACCGTCTATGTCCGCAACAAGGAGCGGTCGGCGACGGCGGCCGGGTTTGACTCCCGCACCATCCGCCTGGCCACTGAAACCACCCAGGCCGCCCTGCTCGCGGTAATCCGGTCCTTGAACGACGATGAGGCGATCGACGGGATTTTGGTCCAGCTGCCGCTGCCCGGCCATATCGCCACCGACGCGATCATCCGCGCGATCGATCCGGCCAAGGATGTCGACGGATTTCATCCCGAAAACGTTGCCGCCCTCGCGCTCGGCAATCCCCGCCTGGTGCCCTGCACGCCGCGCGGCGTGATGCTGCTGCTGGCCGCCAGCGGCATCCAAATCAGCGGCAGCCGCGCCGTCGTGCTGGGAAGGTCCAACATCGTCGGCCGTCCGATGGCGGGCTTGCTGCTCACCGCCGACGCAACGGTAACGATCGCGCATTCCCGCACCCGCGATCTCCCGGCCGAATGCCGCCGCGCCGACATCCTGATCGCCGCGGTCGGCCGGCCAGCCATGGTCGAGGGCGCATGGGTCCGCCAGGGCGCCACGGTAATCGACGTCGGGATCAACCGCACCGCCGAGGGCGCATTGATCGGCGATGTCGATTTCAACGCGGTCAGGACGGTCGCAGGGGCCATCACCCCGGTGCCCGGCGGCGTTGGCCCCATGACGATCGCCTGCCTGCTCGACAACACGCTGATCGCCGCGGCGGCACGGCGCGCGAAACTATCCGGTGCTGCGAACGCGTGATCGGCATCGGTGCGGTAGCCGGGCAACGCAAAATCCCGACGCTCGGGTTGCGAGCGTCGGGATCGGGCCATGGCCAGGGCGTTTTTGGGAGCCGTTTCGTGGAGGCTGATCGTGTCGGGCCGATCATTACCCCGTCGTTACTTTAGTCGTCGAGCCATCTTGCCGCCTCCGGTTGACGCATGAGCATCATCCTCGAGCGATCATGGTTCAGGGGGCGCAGGGATTCGCCGGCTTTTTCGCGGTTTTTTTCATGGTTTTGCCGGTTTTGTCGGTCTTCGGCTTGGCGGTGGCCGGTGCCGAGGGGGCGCAAGGGTTTTGCGCCGTCGCGGCGTAGGCACTCCCGATGGGGTTGAGATGGCTGATCGCCGCCGGCAGCGCCGGGGTCAGCCCCATGGCGACGGCAAGCAGCGAGACCGTGCGGCGGGAGGGTTTCAGAGAGCGTTGCGTCATGGCAGGCAAGTCCTAATGTTTGGGTTGCGTGGCGGCGATCGGGGCGAACGGGGTGACCGTCGTCCGGGTCGAAGCGGATTTGGCACGATCGACCAGCCAGCTGATCGTGACCAGTACGGCGGTCAGAGCGGCGAGCACCACCCAAGGCGATACGTGCAGCAACTGGGGCAGGGTGATCGAGGCGGGGCCGGTCTGGGCATAGACCCAGGATTTGATCGCGGGAAACACCGCATTGAACGCGAGTGTGCCGCCGCCGATCCCAACCAGGAACATCAACCCGTCCAACCGGCCGGACGCCATGGCGACCGCCGAGGTGCCGGGGCAATAGCCGCCGACCGCCATGCCGACGCCAACGCCAACACCGCCAAGCAACGTTCCCCAGAAATACACCGACGGGACAAATATATCCGACAAATGGATCAAGCCGAGCGCGCGTGACGCATAGAGCAGAATACCGCTGACCACGATGGCGGTGAACATCACCTTGAAAACCGCCCAGTTGGTGAAGCGGAGCTGCGCCGTCAGGCATCCGGGATCGCCGAATCCGGCGCCTTCCAGGATCAGACCGAACAGAACGCCGAGGACAAGCCCGGACCATGGGATCATCATGATAGTGACTTTCGTTGCCAGAGGGGTTTGAACACGGCGCCGAACGCGACACCGGCGGCGAAAAATCCGATCAGGAACAGGAACCCGGCCGCCGCGAGCGGGGCGGAGCCTGAAAGCCCCATGCCGCTGGTGCAGCCCATCGCCATGCGCGCGCCGAAGCCGGACGCGGCGCCGCCGAGCACGGCGAGACCCAGCCGCCCAAATGAGCGGACCTGCGGCGGACCATCGATCTGCGCGCCGAAACGGCGGCCGATCAGGCTGCCGGCCAGCGCGCCGATGACAACGCCGACAACTTCCCAGACGATCCAGGAATTGAGCCCGGCGCGGGCGTAGGCCGCCAGGTAATCATGCGGGCCGAAGGCATGCGGCACCACGGCGGCAACGCTCACCGCCGTCACCGAGGTGGTCGCTCCGGTCACGCCGAGGCCATGACCGGAGACGAAGAACGTCGCGAACAGAACAACGCCGAGTGCAATGCCCGAGAGATAGGGGTTCCACCGTGGTCTTGGGTTTGTCGCTCTCATGCTGTCTCCATCGCGGGTTGAAATGTAACGGGGGACGACAAGTCAGAAGGCGGATTTGCCGTCGACGACCGGCAGCGACGCATCACGCGTCCATTCCGACATCGAACCGCTGTAGAGCTTCACGTCCGGCACCCGTGCGATCTCGCGCAGCGCGAACCAGTCGAGCGAGGCGAGATGGCCGGTGTTGCAGAACGTATAAGCCGGCTTGTCGGCCGAGATACCGGCCTTTTTCATCGCCGCCTCAACGCCGGCGCGATCCATGATGCCCTCGTGATCGGCGGTCAGCACCACGGAGAACGGCAGGTTGAGCGCGCCTGGAATGGTGCCGGCCTTTTTGTCGACGCCGGGCCGGATTTTGCCGTCATATTGTTTCGCCGGCCGCGCATCGACCAGCTGGAACCGATGCGTGTTCAAATCCGCCTGCACCATGCTGCGGGTGGCCAGCAGCGCTGAGTCGAAATGCGGCGTGAAACTTGCCACGGCAGGGGTGACATCGCCGGTGGCGACCGGGTCCTTCGGATTGGCGAGCCAGGCATGGTCGCCGCCGTTCATGATCGAGACGTTGTTCATGCCCTCGATCCGCAGGGTCCAATAGATCCGGGTGGTGGCCGGAAAATCGCCCTTGACCGCGCCGCCCGGCACCAGGATCACCCGGCTGTCGTTGCTGATGCCGACGCCGCCGATCACCTTGGCAATCGTCGCCTCGGGCGGCAGCACGAAGGGCAGGCCGTTCATCGGAATCCGCCAATGGTCGCTCAGAAACCCGGTGAAGACCGCGCCGGGGATGTGCTCTTTCTCGTAGGCCGGCTTCTGCTTGTCGAAATCATAAACCTCGACGACGACCAGACCCGGCGTGTGCAGATGAGCCGCGACCCATGCCGGCGTCACCAGGGCGGGGGCGACGGGTGCCGCCGCCTGGGCGGCGGACAAGCCGAACGGTGCGAGCGCCAGCATCGCCGCGAGAGCGACTCCTTGGCCAATCCGGCGGCGAAACGCGCTGACCGACCCCGAGTGTATCGATTGTTGCATGGATTATCATCCCTCCTGAGTTTTACCGTGAGCTTCCGGTCTTTTTGATGAACATGGACGTTCACCTCACAAATACGCGACCGAATCAAAACATGCAACAGTTATTATATGTAGCAGCGATTTCAGTCATTGATCGAAATCAATGACCATGATGGGCACGCCCGATAAGCCTCGGTCCAGCGAGCGGATGCCGGCGCGGGGTCGCCGGTCACGGCTCGCAAAGGAGATCCGCATGCAGCGCCGCGACTTTCTCAAGCTCAGTGCGACGGTCGGGGCCAGCGCCCTGCTCGGCTCGACCCTCGCCGGATGCACCGAGCCGGCCGAGTGGCAGAAAATGATGAACGCGCCACCGGCCACCGAGACCGCGACGGTCTGCAACATCTGTTTCTGGTCCTGCGCCGCCCGCGTTCACACCCAGGGGTCGCGCCTGTGGAAAATCACGGGTCAGCCTGGCGATCCGCATTCCGACGGTCGGTTGTGCACCCGTGGCACCGGCGGTGTCGGCGCCTATTACGATCCCAACCGGCTGGTCAAGCCGCTGCTGCGGGTCACCCGCAACGGCCAGCAGCGCTTCGAGGTGGCAAGCTGGGACGACGCACTCGGCGTGATCGCCGAGCGGCTGACCAAGGTCGCGAAAAATTACGGACCTGACCGGCTCGCCTCGCTGGTGCATGGGCCGGGTGCGGCGCATTTCGTGCATCTGAGCCGCGCCTTCGGCAGCGACAGCATCGCCGAGCCCGCCTTCGCGCAATGTCGTGGTCCGCGCGACACGGGATTTTTTCTCACGTTCGGCGAGGGCATCGCCTCGCCCGAACAGACCGATATGTCGAATGCGCGTTGCGTCGTGCTGATCGGCACGCATCTTGGCGAGAATCTGCACAATAGTCAGGTGCGCACCTTTGCCGACGCCATCCGCAACAATGCCACCATCATCACGGTCGATCCGCGCTTCTCGGTTGCGGCCGGCAAGGCGCAGCACTGGCTGCCGATCAAGCCCGGCACCGACATCGCCCTGCTGCTGGCCTGGATCAACGTGATCCTGGCCGAGAAACTGTATGACGCCGATTATGTCGCGCGCAACACCATGGGCCTGCCGGAGCTCGCCGCCTATGTCGCGCCGTTCACGCCGGAATGGGCCTATCCCGCCACCGGCCTCGAGCCCGAGGCGATCCGCCGGACCGCCCGGCTGATGGCCGCCGCCGCCCCGGCAACGGTGATCCATCCCGGCAGGCACACGGTATGGTGGGGTGATGACACCCAGCGCGCCCGCGCGATGGCAATTCTGGCCGGTCTTCTCGGTATCTGGGGCAGCAAGGGCGGCTACTACCTCCCGGAGACCGCGCTGCTCCCGGATTACCCCCTGCCGGAATACCCGGTGCCGAAATCCTCCTGGCGCGACGTCACCCTGTCGAAATATCCGCTCGCCGGCGCGCCGGTCACCAACGTGATCATCGACAACGCGCTGGGCAAGGACGCGCATTACCGCGCCCTGCTGATCTATGACACCAACCTGCCGATGACGATGCCCGGTATCCGCGAGAAACTACAGACCGCGTCGCAGTCGCTCGATCTGATCGTCGCCATCGATGTGCAACCTTCGGAGGTCACCGGCTATGCCGACGTCGTGCTGCCGGAATGTTCCTATCTGGAGCGCTACGACGGCTTGCGCAACGATCCTGAAATCGAACCCTGCATCGCGCTGCGCTCGCCGGCCCTGCCGCCACGGGGTCAATCGAAGCCGGGCTGGTGGATCGCCAAGGAAATCGGCAGCCGGCTCGGGTTGGCCGATTATTTCCCCTGGACGGATTATGCCGAGGTGGTCGATTGGCAGCTCAAGCAGGTCGGCAGTTCGCTCGCCGAGCTGAAAACCACCGGGATCAAATTTTTCCCGCGCACGACGCCGCTCTACTACGAAAAAGGCGAGACGATCCCGTTCAAGACGCCAAGCGGAAAGATCGAGCTGTATTCGACGATCCTGCACGATGCCGGGTTCGATCCCCTGCCCCGCTTCACGCCGCCCGCGGTCGGCAAGGCCGGATTTTTCCGCCTCAACTACGGCCGCGCGCCGCAGCACAGTTTCAGCCGCACCCAGAACAACCCGGTATTGTTTCAACTGATGCCGGAAAATCTGGTCTGGATTCACCCCAGCGTCGCGCGACAATTCGGCATCGAGAATGCCAGCTACGTGCAACTGGTCAACCAGGATGGCGTCGTCAGCAACAAGGTGCGCGTGCGCGTGACCGAGCGGACCCGGCCGGATTCGGTCTGGCTGGTGCATGGCTTCGGCCATACCGCGGAAGGGCTGAAACTCGCCTTCGGCCGGGGCGCCGATGATTCAGCGCTGATGACGAATATTCTGTTTGACCCGATCATGGGAGGCACCGGCATGCGTGGCAATTTCGTGACCTTCCGCAAGGCGGTGGCGTGATGACCCATTATGCGATGGTGATCGACACGCGCACCTGCATCGGCTGCACCGATTGCGTCGATGCCTGCCGGATGGAGAACAATGTTCCCGAAGGCCTCTGCTATGATTGGGTCGTCGAGATCACCAAGGGGAAATACCCCCATCTCGAAACCGAGTTTCGCTCCGAGCGGTGCAACCATTGCTCGAACGCCACCTGCGTCACCGCCTGCCCGACCGGGGCGAGCCAGTATTGGAACGGCAGCAACATCGTCGTGGTCGATGCGGCGAAATGCACCGGCTGCAAGGCCTGTATCGCCGCCTGCCCCTACGACGCCAGGCTGATCATGCAGCCGCAGGGCTACATCGGCAAATGCACTTTCTGCGTGCATCGGGTGCAATACGGGGAAGACCCCGCCTGCGTCGCGGTATGCCCGGCGCACGCGATGCATTTCGGGCTGCTCGATGATCCGACCAGCAACGTCAGCCGTTTGCTGGCCGAGCGCGATCATTACACGTTGCACCCCGAAACCGGCAACGAGCCGAACGTATTCTATTTGCGCTGACCATGAAAAACGAGGTGCCGTGACATGCGCGAGGAGGTTCTGGCCAGTGTTCTGGCCAATCCGGGTGTCGAGCCGACGCTCGCGATCTGGGGCTGGCAGATTGCGACCTATCTGTTCCTCGGCGGTCTCGCCGCCGGGTTGATGGTATTTTCCGGCTGGGTGGTGCTGAGCGGACGCACGGCACGCACACCCTTTGCCGCCAACCGCGCGCCGCTGGTCGGGTTGGTGCTGCTCGGCATCGGAATGGGCACGTTGTTCCTCGACCTGGAACGCAAGATCAACGTCTGGCGATTCTACGCGTTCCTGCACGATACCTCGCCGATGTCCTGGGGGGCCTGGATCCTGCTTCTGGTGTTCCCGGTGCTCGCGCTGCTCGCTCTGGCCGGAATGCCCGAAGGATTCCCCGGTCTTGCCGCCTATATCTGCCGCCTGCCGGTGGTTGGTCGGCGCGTCCTGTTGCCGGTAATCGGGCTGTGCGGTGTGATCCGGCGGCCGCTGGCGTTGCTCGGCGTCGTGCTTGGCATCGGACTCGGCATCTATACCGGCGTGCTGCTGTCGAGCTTCAATGCGCGGCCGTTCTGGCATTCGGCGCTGCTCGGTCCGCTGTTTTTGGTCTCCGGCCTGTCGACCGGCGCCGCGCTCATGATCCTGGGCGCGGGCACCAAGGAAGAGCGCCACCTGTTCGGCCGGATCGACCTCGGCCTGATCGTGGCGGAGCTCGCGCTGATCTTTCTGTTCGTGATCGACATGCTGAACGGTGACGCGCTGCAGCGCGCCGCGGTGGCGCATGTGCTCGGCGGGTCCGAGACGCATCTGTTCTGGATCGGCTTCATCGGCCTCGGCCTCGCGATCCCGCTGGTGCTTGAGGCCGCGATGTGGTGGCGCTCGATAACGCTGATCGCAGGTGCGGCGTCGGTGCTGGTGCTGCTCGGCGGCTTCCTGCTGCGCGACGTCATGATAACCACCGGCCAGCAAACCACCTGGACCAGCTTCAACAATCAGTTCAACCCCGGATTACTCGCCAAGCTGCGCACCGATGGCGAAAATCCGAACGGACGTTTTTAGGAGACGACCGATGCAGCGCACCAAACTCTCCCGCACCCGGATCTCCGGCCTCGCCATGGCGCTCGGCGCGATTCCGGCGTTGCCGATGGCGATCCCGGCGCTCTCGCCGCTGGGCATCGCCCGCGCCAATGCGCCAGACGCGGCGACATTGCAGACCATGGCCCAGGCGGTCGCACGTGGCGAAAACCTGACCACCCCGCATCATCTCCAGGGCTTGATCCTGGCGAAGCGGCGCGATTTCACCCTGATCGACCTGCGCGCCCCGGATGAGTTCGCCGCCGCCCATATCCAGGGTGCCACCAACATTCCGCTCCCCAAACTGCTCGAACCGGCGGAAGTCGTGAAACTGCGCCGCATGCCGCAGGTCATCGTGTACTCCACCACGACCGACGAAGCGGCCCAGGGCGTGGTGCTGCTGCGTCTGTCCGGCGTCACCGCAACCGCGCTGGATGGCGGGCTGCTCGCCTGGTCCCACATGGTCGCGGCGGCATCGACGCCGCAAACCGCCGCCATCGTGCGCGCCCTGAACGATTGCCCGCAACCCGCCCCCGCCGTGATTCCGGCGCTCGGCAGCATCGTCCCGGCGAGCGCCACAAGCCCCGCGGCGGCGCCCACGCCGGCAACCACGCCCCCGGCGGCGACACCACCGGCCAAGCCAAAGGCCAAGACGCCGATCAA
>NZ_JBMFGY010000025.1:0-37019 GCF_049977125.1 Acidiphilium sp.
GGACACAACCTCAATGGGAGATGGGGAAATCATGGGCATGATCGATATAAACCTTCCTGTTTACCCACCTTGATCAGCCGTATTCCGTGATGTGCAAAATAGGAACATTCAGGCATGAGCGGAGGTTTTCGATGGCGCGCAATGCGGTGCAGTTGCAGAAGGGGCTGAGCGAGGCCGAATTTGATCGGTTGTACGGCACCGAGGAGCAATGTCGGGCTGTGGTGATCAAACTGCGCTGGCGCGATGGGTTTTCCTGTCCGGTCTGCGGCGGGACATCCTACAGCGAGCTCAAGACGCGCGACTTGTTCCAATGCAGCACCTGCCGTCGCCAGACGTCGCCGATCGCGGGGACGATTTTCGCGGCGACCAAACTGCCGCTGCGCACGTGGTTTCGGGCGATGTACCATCTGACGCAGAGCAAACAGGGCATCTCCTCGATCGAACTGGGGCGGCGCCTCGGTGTCCGCCAGACCACGGCGTGGATGCTCAAGCACAAAATCCAGCAGGCGATGATGGAGCGCGACGGGCGCAAACGCCTGAAGGGACGGGTTGAAATCGATGATGCGGTCCTGGGCGGTGAGCGTTCGGGCGGCAAGCGTGGACGCGGCGCACCGGGCAAGACGCCGTTTGTCGCCGCGGTCGAGACCACCGATGACGGCAAGCCGGCGCGCTTAAAACTGCGCCGTGTCGCCGGGTTCACCGGCCAGGCGATTTCGCGATTTGCGTTGAACAGCCTCGATCCGTCCTGCACCGTGGTCAGTGATGGGCTGGCCTGTTTTCATCGCGTGACCGACGCCGGATGCCAGCACCAGGCAATCCTGACCGGCAGCGGCCCTGCGGCGGTCCGCAACCCGGTGTTCAAATGGGTCAATACCGCGCTGGGCAATATCAAATCCGCCATCAACGGCACGTATCGGGCCATCAGCACCAAGCACGTCCCGCGATACCTCGCCGAATTCGAGTACCGCTTCAACCGCCGATACGATCTCGCCAGCATGATCCCACGACTCGGATACGCCATCGTGCAGGCGCCGCCGATGCCGTATCGCCTGCTCAAATTGGCTGAGACTTATGGGTAAGCAGGAAGTTTTTTGTCCGCTGGTCCGGGGTGGTTTCACCAGTATGGACGCATCGATCGAAGTTTTTTTGCTTCTTTTTTTTCAAAAAAAGAAGTCTTCCCTTCTGCTTCCCCACGTGGCGTTCTAAACCCCGGTCATGCTCCGCCTCACCGAAATCATCCTCCCGCTCGACCACGACGAACCCGCCCTCGCCACCGCCGTCGCCGCACGCATCGCTCCCGCCAAACTCACACACTTCACCGTGTTCCGCCGCGCGATCGATGCCCGCCGCAAAGCCGCCATCCGCCTGACCTACACGATCGACGCCACCGTGAACGACGAATCGGCGGTCCCGCCGCACCCCCATATCCGCCCCACACCGGACATCAGCTACAAACCGCCCAAGGCCCACAAGCCGAAAACCAGACCCATCGTGATCGGCTCCGGCCCCTGCGGCATCTTCGCCGCCCTCATCCTGGCCCAGGCCGGCCTCCGCCCGATCATCCTCGAACGCGGCAAACTGGTCCGCGAACGCACCAAGGATACCTGGGCGCTCTGGCGGCGCGGCATCCTCACCCCCGAATCCAACGTCCAGTTCGGCGAGGGCGGGGCCGGGACCTTCTCCGATGGCAAACTCTACAGCCAGATCAGCGACCCCAACCACCTCGGCCGCAAAGTCCTCACCGAATTCGTCGCCGCCGGCGCCCCGCCCGAAATTCTCTATGTCGCCCACCCCCATATCGGCACCTTCCGCCTGGTCGGCATGGTCGAAACCATGCGCGCCACCATCGAACGCCTCGGCGGCGAATACCGCTTCGGCGCCAAGGTCACTGGCCTGCTGATCGACCAACACCCCCGCCGCGCCCGCGGCGTCGTGCTCGAATCGGGCGAAACCCTCACCGCCGACCACATCATCCTCGCCATCGGCCACTCCGCCCGCGACACCTTCGAACTGCTGCGCGATACCGGTGTGCACCTCGACCCGAAACCCTTCTCGATCGGCTTTCGCATCGAACACCCGCAATCGCTGATCGACCACGCCCGCTACGGCAGCTTCGCCGGCAATCCCATCCTGGGTGCGGCCGACTACAAACTGGTCCACCACGTCAGCAACGGCCGCAGCGTCTATAGTTTCTGCATGTGCCCCGGCGGCACCGTCGTCGCCGCCACCTCCGAACCCGGCCGCGTCGTCACCAACGGCATGAGCCAGTATTCCCGCAACGAACGCAACGCCAACGCCGGCATCGTCGTCGGCATCACCCCGGAGGATTACCCCACCGCCGATGCCGGCGACATCCTCGCCGGCATGGCATTGCAGCGCCGCCTCGAATCCCACGCCTACATCGCCGGCGGCAGCACCTACCACGCCCCCGGCCAACTGGTCGGTGACTTCCTGGCCAACCGCGCCTCGACCACGCTGGGCGATGTCACCCCCAGCTACAAACCCGGCGTCCACCTGACCGACCTCGCCGCCTGCCTGCCCGACTACGCCATCGAGGCTATCCGCGAAGCTATCCCCGCATTCGCCAAAAAAATCCCCGGCTTCGACCGCGCCGACGCCATCCTCACCGGCGTCGAAACCCGCACCTCCGCCCCCATCCGCATCACCCGCGGCAAAGACGGCCAAAGTCTCAACACCCCAGGCCTGTTCCCCGCCGGCGAAGGTGCGGGCTATGCGGGCGGCATCCTCTCGGCCGGGGTCGATGGCATCCGCGCCGCCGAAGCGATCCTCCGTCTCCTCGCGTCGTGCTGAACCTCCGGTTCTATCGACCCGAAATCAGTCCTCGCGCGTCCGCACCGACGCCGCCCATTGAAACAACGCGCTACCCTGGCCATGTCAGAACCATGTCGGGTGACAAACGATCAACCAGGGCAACGCGTCGCGATCGACCCCTCTACTCAGGACGCCGGTAAGATGCCCCTTGACCCGGTAATCCAATGGCGGCGCAAGGTGCCGGACGCGAAGCGCAATTTCACCATGCCCTCTTGGGGCATAGCGCTGGCGCGCGGTGTCGCCATGCGTTGCCCCGCCTGTGGCAAGGCTTCAGCATTCGATGGCTGGTTTAATATCCGCAAGACCTGTCCGGTCTGCCACGCGCCGCTCGGCCGTGTGCCGTGTGACACGTTGCCGCCCTATCTGACCATCGTCGTTGGACTTGCGATCATCGGCGCCGGGCTGATTATCGCGGATCGCAATCATACGCTGGATTATGCAACGTCGCTGGTGGTCTTCATTCCGATGGCCATTTTGCTGCAACTCGGCCTACAGCGCCCGATCAAGGGTTTTGTGCTCGCCCTGATGATGAAGGTCGACATGATCCGCCAAGAAGAATTGTAAGCCACCTCCCTTTGCAAATGAGTGCCAAAACCCCCGTGTGATTCAAACGAGCGGATGAACCGCTTCCGTGCAAAGCCCCTCACCGCACGCCGGCGCAAAACGCCACGATGCGGGCGCAGGCATCGCGCAGGATGCTATCCGCCGCCGCGGTGGACAGGCGGATATGTCCCGGCATGGCAAAGGCCGAACCAGGCACCGTCGCCACCAGCGCCTCATCGAGCAGGGCTTCCGCGACATCATCATCGCTGGTCAACAGACGACCGCCGGCGGATTGGCGACCGAGCAGACCGCTGATCGAGGGAAAGGCGTAGAACGCGCCATCCGGAAGCGAGCATGTGACCCCCGGCGCCGCCGCGAGATCCGCGACGACCTGATCCCGCCGGCGGCGATAAACGGCGCGGTGAACCTCCAGCAGGTCCTGCGGTCCATCGAGCGCCGCAACCGCGGCGGCCTGGCTGATCGTTGAAACCCCCGCTGTCGCGGTGCCTTGCACCAGTGTCATCGCCGCCAACCAGGCCGCGGGCCCGGTGCAGAACCCCAGTCGCCATCCGGTCATCGCGTAGGATTTGGACACGCCACTCATCGTCACGATCCGCTCCGCGAGATCAGGCGCGGTGGTGGCCAGTGTGAGATAACGGCCCTCGAAGATCAGATGTTCATAAATATCGTCGGCAATCACCATCACCTGCGGATGTCGCCGCAACACGGCAGCGACCCCCCTCAGCATGGCCTGGTCGGCAACTGCGCCTGACGGGTTATTGGGATAATTCAGAAGCAGCAATTTTGTCTTGGCGGTGATGGCCGATTCGAGCGCGGCGGCATCCAGACGGAACCCGGCCAGGGCGGGGCAGGGGACGAATACCGGCACACCGCCGGCAAATTCCACCACCTGGATATAACCGGCCCAACAGGGGGCAGGAATGATCACCGCGTCGCCAGGTTCGATCAGCGCCATCACCGCATTGAAAATCGCCTGCTTGCCACCGTTGGTGATCAGAATATCCCTCGCGGCGACGGCCATACCCTGATCACGGGTGAACTTCCGCGCCACTGCCGCGCGGCACGCATCGGTACCGGCGATCGGCGGGTAACGGGTCTCTCCGGCCAGGGCCGCGCGATGCGCGGCCTCGATGATATGCGGTGGTGTCGGCAGATCAGGCTCACCGATCGAAAGCGATATGACATCCTTTCCAGCCGCTCGCAGGGCACGCGCGCGCGCCGCCATGGCGAATGTGGCGGCAGGTTTGGTACGCTCGATACAAGCGGCAAATTGCGTCATGCGATCTGCAGGACCACAGACGCGTCATCAGATCAAGCGGCGGCGGCGAGCATCGATGCGCAATATTCATGCCAGGCGAAGCGCAAAGCGGCGCCGAGATGTTTGCCGAAGCGCGGCGCATCGCACAGGGGGCTTTGCAGAACCTGTGGGCGCAACCGCGCCCGTAAGTCGGCCAGTGCCGGCAGATCGGCGGCCATTGCGACGGCACGCTCGATATACTCATCGGGCGTGGTGGCGATACAGCCCTCAACGCCGGCATTCGATAAATGGCTGACCGAATGGCGGGCCGCAAAAAAATCGCCGGCCAGCGTAATCACCGGGACACCCATAAAGAGTGCCTCGCAGGTGGTCAGACCGCCTGAGTAGGGGTAGGGGTCGAGGGCGATGTCGATATCCCGATAGGCGGCGATGAACATCGGATGTGGCGCCCGGCCCTGAAGATTGAGCCGTGCCGAGGCGAGCCCAAGACCATCGGCACGTGCGATAAACCGTTCCAGCACGTTTGGTTCGGAAAATTGCGGGCAACGAAGTGTCAACCGCGCATCCGGCAGCCTTTCAAGCAGCCGTGCCCAAAGCCGCAGGGAATCATCGGTCAGTTTCGCGAGATTGTTGAGGCAACCGAACGTGACATAGCCATTGGTCAAGGCCGGTGGAGCGTTGACCTCCGCGGCGCTGGGCGGCGGTGTGTAACAAACATAACCATCCGGGAGCCTGAGCAGTTTTTCAGTGTAGAAACGATCATAGCCGTCCGGGGTTTCCCACCGATCGGTGATCAGCCAGTCCATTGTCGGCACGCCGGATGTCGCAGCCTGAGAGCCGACCCATTTAATCTGCACCGGTGCCGGCCGATACGCCATGATCGGTGTTCGCCCCCCATCGCCGATCCCACTCAGGTCGATCAGAATATCGACATTCTGGCTGGCGATATGTATCGCCGCCTCGCGATCGGTCATGGCATCAATGTCATGCCAGGTGGTGACATGCCGCGCGAAATCCGGCGCAAAACTGTCGTTCGGCTCATAATGCCCGAAACAATGCAGCGAAAAAGCGGCTTTATCGAGCGCCTTGAAACCCGCAAACGTCAACCACCCGACAGGATGTTGGCGCAACGCGTTGGACAACAAACCGATCCTCAATTTCCGATCACGGTCGTCCGCGGTGATATGGCGCGGTCGCATCAGGGGTGACTCGTCGTGTGGCAGAACGTTTCCGAGCGCCGCCATCGCATCACGCAGCATCGCGGCGGTCGTGTTGCTGCGATACGGTAGCAACGCGCATTCGGATTGCAGCGCCAAACACAGATCCGTCGTCGCTGCTTTCGCGGCATCGATGTCACGACGCGATCCCTCGAAATCACCGATCGAGGCTCTCAACGTACCCCGATTGAACAACATCTGCGGCGACAAGTCATGTTCGTCGCGAATTTTGCTCATGACCAGTTCAGCCTCCCCGAACCGGTAGAGCCGCCCCAATGTTACTGCAAGATCATTGATCGTGATCGTGTCATCGGGCAGCAGCCTATGCGCTTCGCGCAGCAACGGCTCGGCCAGTTCCGGACGCATCGTGCTGAGGTAAACCGCGGCGAGGTCTTTCATGACGATCGCGTCGTCAGGCAGAAGAATGATGGCGGCTTCCAGCAGATCCGCCGCTTCATCGAGAGCACCGCGCAGCTTGGCCGCTCGTCCATCCATGGCCAGTCGCACCCCGTCCGACCATTCGGGTGGCTCGACCAGTCCATCCAGACCAAACCGTTCCATTACATCCAAAAAATCGCGGGCATAGAGTGAGCAATTCGGCTCCAGTCGCCCTGCCATCGCGACGGCGCGGGCAGCGGCCGCGCCTTGATCAAGAACCGTCAGTCCATAACCCAGGGCATGCCAGATCTGATGCTGATCAGGCGCCAGTTCTGCCGCCCGCTGCAACAGCATGACGGCATTCTGCGGTGCTTCGGCAAGATCGAGGACGCCCCGGGCGAGAAGGGTCTCGAATCGATTGGGATTGCGCATCAACGCCGCGTCATAGGCGGCGATCGCTTCCGCCCTGCGACCTTCACCGCGCCAGCTTTGAGCGATCCGCAACCATGGTTCGTCCCAGTCTGGCACCAATGCCGTAACCTTGTGCATCAGTGCCCGGGCGGCCACGTGGGCGCCTTGATCTTCCAGCAGGATCGCGTGGCTGAGCAGCGAAAGTGGCGCCTCGGACGTGGCGATAGCTGGTTCTTCAGAGCCTGCGGCGTCAAGCATGACGGGGCAGATGCGCGGTCGATTTATGGAAAAGCGCCGCCGCCTCGGACCAATGCCCCGATTCGATTGCCGATTGTATCGCAAGAATCTCGGTTTGTGCGTCGGCCTCGCCGCGTACCGTCAAATTCCGGATCTCGATGTCGGCGCCAGCGCTGTCGCCCCGTTTGAGCAGAACGCCGACCAGCGCATTTCGCATGCGGACATCGTCATGACCGGAGGCGATCGCTTCGCGAATCATCACCTCGGCATCGGCGGGTGCGGCACGGGTCAGCGCGTTCAGAGTCGGCATGTCGCCCGGCATTTTCGCCATTGCTTCGCGGAGGCAGATTGCGGCCTGTTCGGTCTGGCCGAGTTCGAGTAATGCCTGGCCGAGCAGCGATTTAGCCGGCGCATTGGTGTGATCGGCAATCACGGCATCCGCCGCCGCGATGGCGGCGCCGACCATGTCCCGGTTCTGGAAGTTCAACCGGGCCCGCAACAACAGCAGTGGGGCGCTTTGCGGCAGATCGGCGAGACCCCGGTCGATCGTCGCTGTAGCCTCGGCGACATTACCTCGCGCCAGCGCAATCTCGACTTTGATGAGGGCGACATCGTCGGAATTGGGACATAATTTCTGCAATGTCGGCAACAATAAAGTGGCGGCATTGATTTGTCCCCGGCCGATCAGGCTGCGGACGCGTTGGATCAGCGTTGCGGAGAAATCCGGGGGTGACTTCTGGCTGACGGTCGGTTGGTCGAGCGTATCTGAGACTGCGGGCATGTTTTATGTCCTTTTGGGTAAGTGGCGAAATTAGGCGAGCAAGCCTTGTGCCTGCACCGCCAATGATTCGAGGTTGGATGATGAACCTGTGCTGGTCTGCGCTTTTGATTGCTCAACGGCGAGATAACGATCGGCGAAAGACTGAATAAATTTTGGATTCTGAAGATCGGAGATGTTCAATCCGCTGGTGATGGACTGTTCCTGCGCGCTCAAGGGTTGGTAGGCGATCTGCTGTGGAATTCCGAGTGCTGTTGTGACCACGGATCGCATTACTGAGTCGCCGAGAATCTGAACTGCGGATGTAAAGTTTTTTGCGTTCTGAATGAAATATAATGCGTTTGATAATCCAGGTGTCTGTGCATCGAGAGATTGCCGCCACAGCACTTCGGCATAGCCGTTGGTGATTGTGCTGATGGCGCTCGGCTGTTGAATGATTGCCAGACCCTTTGTCGCGAATTGATAGGTCTGGGCCGTGGACAACCATTGCGAATTCGTACCGGATAATTGATTGGCCAGTGAATTTGGATCTGATGGGTTTGACATCAGGGCTTTTTGCGCAAGAGCGGGATAACCCGCTTCCGAACCGAGCCCGTTCGCGGTCAGCAGCACGTTCAGAACCGTTGGATTGGACAAAAGCTGTTTGACCGAAGTGGCGCTGTTGACCGCTTTGGTGAAGGCGGCGATCTGGCGTTGGACGGCGGGTTGCAATGCCTCGTTCTTGATGTCCTGGGTCTGATTGCGCTGCGCCACCTGCAAGGCGACGATCGGGTTTTCCGAACTCGCGCCGGTCGTCGCCGCGGTGACGCTGCCCTGGGCGATGCTTACCAGAGACGCCGCACTGTTCGCGGTCGAACCCGTCCCGCTGATCGCCGAGAACAGCGTTGAAAGATTGGAGGGCAACCCGGCGAGACTGACCGACATGGCGGCGATCCTTCGTCAGCTGCGGCCGTTCAGGCCGTTGGCAAAATTGTCACCGATCTCGGCGATGGTGGCGAGATTCGGATTATCCTGTTCAGCCATGCGGATCACCGCATTGGCCACCGAGACGATCTGGGCGCGCAGGGGGGCCGGCAGCGGGTTCAGCGGATCAAGATTGGCGGCGAGGACGGTGCGCCATAACGTTTTTGTGCCGGCCAGGGCGCGGGTGCGGCTGAGATCATCAGTGGCACTGCGCAGCAGGGCGCTGAAATGGCGGAACACGTCAGCGTCCTGATCGCGCAGATCGCGGAGGGCTGACGCATTGCCATAGGCTTTTACCATGCGGGCTGATGAAGACATGTTCGATCCTTTTTGATCATTGATGGGTTTGCAGAACGGCGGCCTCGTGACGCATGATGCGGCGTGCGAGTTTCAATGCCTCGTAACAATCGTCGGCACGGGCGAAGGCCAGCGCCTTATCGAGGATTTCGCGGGCCAGAGCCGATGTGGTGACGGCCTTGAATTCCTCGATCAAATCCTGGGCGCGGATCAGAGCGGCGTTGCGCTCATCCTCAGTGCCGATGTAGGCGGTTTGCAATGCGAAATAGATCCGCTTGGCTGGCGAATCGACCTCGTCGGGCCGCAAGATCTGCTTACCGAACATGAACCGCGCCTTGGCGGTGAGTTCGATGCGTGACTTCGTGCGGAATCTGATCGGGGCGCCGTTGAGCACCATGATGTCTCCCTGACGAAGCTCGAGTACCAGCACGGACATTCTGTCTACCTCAGCTGAGCGGGGGAACGATCTCCGGCCGGCCGCGACTGGCCGGAGATCACGCGGTGGGTTAGATCAGCTTCGTCAGCAAAGAGGGCGACTGATTAGCGATCGAGAGCGCCGTGGTGGCGAGCTGCTGCTGGATCTGCAGTGACTGCAACTGGGCCGATTCCGCCGCCATGTTGGCATCGACCAAGGCGCCGAGCCCGTTGCTGAGCGCGTCCATCTTGTTCTGGTTGTAGGTTACCTGATTGTTGATCTGGTTGGTCAGGTTGCCATAGGTGTTCATGTAGCCGCCCATCGACGAAACCGCTGTCGAAAATGAGCCGGCGGAACATAGGAAATTCGCAACGGTCGCTGCGTTAGTTGCATTCGTCGTCAGAGCGGTACCAATCGCGCTGAGCGTTGCGTACACACTCGAAAGACTCGTCGATGCGATTGTCAGAGACGATCCGTTCGCGTCGGTCGCCACCGTAAGGTTCGTCGAGGTGAAGACTGCTGACGAGGATTTCAGAGTTCCCGAGTTACTGCCGATCAGTGAGATGCCGTTATAGCTGGCACCGGTGATGAACGAAGCGACGTTTTGCAATTGTGCCGTGAATTCGGCAGCGTATTGGCTCCGCTGGCTGCTCGAGAGGGTGGAGCTCGACATATTGACCAGCGTCTGGTCCATGCTCTGCATCAGGTTGGAGATGTTGGTGAGCGCCGTGCTGGTGGTCTGCACCAGTCCGGAGACGTCGCCAAGCTGCTGGTTGGCCGCGGTCAGGCCCGACATGGTGGTGCGGACCGATTGGGCGACGGCATAGGCCGCGCCATTGTCAGACGCGCTATTGACCGAATAACCGGTCGAGACGGCGGTTTGCACCGTCTGCAGCGATGAGTTGATCGAGTTGAGGGTTTCAACGCCGACCATGGCGGCGGAATTGGTGATGATGGACGAAGAGACAATGCCGGACATAGTATTTTCCTTAGGTACGATTTAGCGGGTGATCTGCATTTTGCAGAGCTGACGCATATTGCGCCAAGGTCGTTAACGTCCGATGAATCGAAAGGCTCAAATATATTGGGTGAGCGACATCGTCTTCATCGCGGCGATGAGTTGATAGGAAGCCTGCAACTGGGTCTGGGTGGATGACAGATTAGCCAGCGTACTGGTCATGTTGACCTGATCGTACCCGGCGAGCTGGGTGGTCAGAGCGGTCGCGGTCTGTTGCAGGTTGGTCGATTGGGTGGCGATCAACGCCTGATTATTGCCAAGCGCGCCAGCGTCCGACGCCATGGTGTTGATGGCGCCCGATAGTGTGTTGATCATGCTGGCCGCGAAGCCGGCGAAATTCGGGCTGCTGGTCTGCGCCGTGGTGACGCTGCCGATCGCGGCCAGACTGGTCATGATGTCGTTCATGTAGGAGCCGGTGGTGGTTGTGCCGCTTGATGCCGGAATGAGCGTATTCGCATTGGCGACCAGCCCGGTGGTGATCAGCGCGCCGCCCGCGCCAGCCACCTGCGTCGGTTGTGGACTGATACCGGGTGGGCTTGTGAACGGCGGCGTGGTTGCGCCCGAGCTGATGACGGCGGCGGCGGCGTTCGGGTTGGAGGCGAGATTTTGCACCGCACTCTGGATATTGGTGTAAAATGTCGAACTCGTGATGTTGTTTGGGTTCGATATCGGCGGTACCGCGCTGTTCTGACCGCTGAAGATGTAGGACGTGCCATCCTGGGTATTGAGCAGATTGCCGATCTGGCTCAGGGCCTGGCGCGCCATGGAGGCGGAGGTCAAAGCGCCCTGAGGGGTTTCTGCGCTGACCGTCTGGAATTGCGACAAGACGCTCGATGCGATCTGACTGATCGCGGTGATCGTGCTCTGCTGCACCTGCATCTGACCGGCGACCGCGTTGAGATTGGTCACGGTGTTGTTGATGCCGGCGATTTGCGGCGCCAGCGACAACGCGCCCGCGGCCGATCCCGGCGTTGCACTGTCAAGCCCGGCATAGGTCGCCGCGACATAGCCGGTGGTCGATTGCGTGGTCAGCTGGTTGAGCTTGGCGGAGGTTGCCGAGGCATCGGCGATCAATTGCTGCATCAGCCCGTAGCTGCCGCCGGTCAGTCCTGAAATCGATCCGCTCATGTTATCATGGCCTCCTCGGCTGCCCACATCTGCTGGGCGATGGTGACGACTTTGGCATTCGCCGCGTAGGCGTTCTGCAAGGTGACGAGCATTCCCATCTGCTGATCGATGCTGACACCGCTCGAGGTCGAGGCCTGGGTGGTCAGGGCGCTGGTCAGTGCATTTGCGGCGGTGCTGGCGGTCTGGGCGTTGCTGCTGACGGCGGCTTCGGAGGCGGTAAAATTCGTCGCCTGCGCGGCGAGTGAGTTGGTGCTGCCGCCGAGCGCCGTGTTCAGCACGTTCTCGATCACGCCGGTGTATCCCGCTGCGTTGTTCGTGTTGCTGTTGTTGGGCGTACCGTTGATGATCAGCGCGGGATTGCTCACGACACTCGGGTTGACGGTGATCACGTTGGAGAACCCGGACGCAGAGGGCGGGATTGCGCTGGCCGAATTGGTAAACAGCGACAATCCGGCCGTAGCGAAACCGTTTGCCAGGGATTGCGAGAAACTGTCCAAACCGGCCTGAAGCTGTGGCAGGGTGTTTCCGGTCAGTTGCAATCCCGCCCCGATCGAGCCGGCGGTGAATTCGGACGTGACGGTTTGGCTGCCGAGGGTGATGACGGCAGGATTGCCCGAGGCGCTGAAGCGCAAGGTGCCATTGGTTGGCAATTGCTGGCCGGAGGGGGTGTAGAGCGTGATGGCGCCGCTCGGCTGCGCGATGGATTTCGCGCCGGTCAATGACGCGATGCCCTGCACCAAGGCATCGCGCTGGTTCTTCAGATCGGCGGTGCTTTTGCCCTGCTGGGCCAGGCTGATGATCTGGTTGTTCAGGGTGCCGACCTGGGCCAATGACGTGTTCAGTGACGTGATGCCGGCAGCGACGCCGGAGGATGCGGTCTGCGCCGCGCTGCCGATGGCGCCGGCGATGGCGTTGATCTGGCCGGTCAGGTTTTGCGCCGCCGTCACCACGGCCGATTGCTGCACCACGTTGGATGGATCGGTCAGCAGCGTGGAAAAGGCCGATTGAACGGAACCGAGCAGGCTGTTCAGGTCGTTGCCCTGGCCGGGCGTGCCCATCACCTGGTCGATACTCGCGAGCACCGTTGCGGTGGTCTGCTGGAACGACTGGTTGCCGACCGAGGCGTTCAACTGCGCCTGCATGCTGGTATTGACAACCTGTGTCGCGGGACCGCTGATCACCCCGGTGCCGATGCCCTGCGCCGAAGTTGCGGTGAGGGATGACGTTTCGGCGGAATAGCCCGCCGTGTTCGCGTTGGCGACGTTTTGCGACACCACGGAGAGTTGTTGTTCAATTGCGGCGAGGCCGCTGTTGGCGATGGCGAGTCCGGTACCTATGCTCATGGCGAGAAGTATCCACCCAAAAAATTACTGAAGCGTTTAGTTACTGGACCATGTTCACGACGGTCTGCAGCAGCTGCTGGGCCGTGGTGATGACCTTGGAATTGGCGGTATAGGCCTGCTGGGCGGTGATCAGATTGGTGAACTGCGTGGCGATATCGACATTCGAACTCTCGATTGAACCGGTCACGAGCGAATTGCCGTTACTGCCGACGGCGTTAACAGTCGCGGCACCCGAACCCTGGCTGGCCGTGTAGAGCTGACCGCTCTGGTTTTGCAGCGCGTCCGGTGCGGCGAAGGTCGCCAGCGGAATTTGGGCGACCGCCTGCGAAAATCCATTGCTGTAGTTGACGGTGATGTTGCCCTGGTTGTCGATCGAGAGATTGCTGAAATTGCCGGGCGGGGTGCCGTCCTGCGTGATGCCCTGGAGATTGATGCTGGTGCCGGCATATTCGGTGAGGCCCGAGGTGCCGCCGAAGGTTCCAAGGTTCAGGGTGATCGGCTGGCTGCCGCTGCCGAAATTGGCGGGGACCGCCACGGTTGCCGATTGGCCGGCTGTGCCGGCCGTGCCGTTGATCGCGCTCAATGTGCCGTTATTGCCGAACGTCAATGTCGCTGAGGTGATCGGCGTGGTTGCTGTGCTGCCTGCCGTGTCGCCCGGCGAATAGACCGCCATGGTCCATTGATTGGAATTGGTGCTCGACTGGGTCCAGTTCAGGTTCAGCTGCTGCATGTTGCCGAGCGAATCATAGACATCGACCTGGGTGTCCACCGGCGTTGTTCCCGGTGTCGTTGGCAGGGCGGCCGACAGGGTGACATTCTGCGTCGCGACCGGCGGTGTGGTGGTTTGGGGAATCTGGATCGGTGCGAGCGAGGCGGTGTTGACCACGCCGCTGGCACTGATCGGCCACGCATTGAGGAAGGCGCCGGAACCGTTGACCAGGTAGCCTTGCTTATTCAGTGAAAAATCACCGGCACGCGTGTAGTATTGTTGGGCTTGGAATGTCTGCGCCGTGCTGCCGGCCGTTGTATTGGCGGTGGGTTCGCTGACGTTGAAGTAGCCCTGCCCGCTGATCGCCAGTGCCAGCGGGTCGGTGCTCTGGGTGACGGTGCCCTGAACTGTGTTGGTATAGTCGGGATGGGCGATGACCGAGTCGGCGCCATTGCTGGTCGGGGTGCTTTGCACCAGATAATTGATGAAATTGGTATCGACACCTTTATAACCGGTGGTCTGGCTGTTGGCGATATTGTCACTGATATTGGTGAAGGCGCTCGATTGCGCCTGCATCCCGCTGACCGACGTATCCAAAGCACCAAAAATCGACATTCTGCCCTCGTTCCAGATAAAATTCAGTTCTCAACCGCCCGGAAGCTAGCGCGTGGTCTGCCGGCCGGTTCGGCTCGCATTACGCAGGAACCATGCCAAATCGTCCGCCGGGCGATGATGGCGGATTCCGGGCGGAATATTTTGTCAGGCGGGCTGTGCCGTCGGCAGATTAAGCCGAGTGGGCCGAATGTGCTCGGCATTTCTTGCCGGGTCGGGGCGTGATTTTGGGGCTTTTCCCTCGCGGAAATGGCGGTGCGGTTGCCACGGAGGTTTGGCAGGGGATTTGCATGAAGCGTTTTATGACGATCGCCCCGCCTCCGCCTCTCATGACAACACCGCAAGCTGCGACCGCCGTCGCCTCTGTTTCGGTCACGCCGGTTTCAGCGGCACCGGTCGGGAGCAACGCGTCAACACCGCCGAGCGCTGATACGCCGAGTTCGTTTGCGCAGGCGTTGTCGGCGGCGACACCGGCATCACCCGCGTCCGCCGCAGTCGCCCCGCGGAAATCATCTCCCGGCGCGACGGCGGCTGCGCCGGCATCGGGGCAAGCGGCATCGCCGATCACGACAACAGCGCCGACATCCACCGCAAAATCATTGACCCTTGCGGGGGCGCCGGGACCAATGAGCGCCGGCAGCGCCGCCTTATTTGCGTCTGATGCATCCTCGAGCCAGGCATCGACACCCGCCAGCGGTCCCAAGGGCGGTGCGCGCGACACATCGAAACCGACCAATGTCGCCACGAAGCCGGGTGATGCGGCGTCAATATCCACCCCGACCGCCCCGATGCCGCTGACAATGCCGCTGGCAATGCCGCTTCCGGGGATGACGGTAGCCGATCCGGCCGCCACGCCAGCCCCTCTCGCCGATGCCAAGGGGGCACACACGCCTGCCGGATCCGACGCAGCCGGCGCCGGTCAGGCGATACTGTCCGGTTCCGGGACGGGTGGGCGGGATCTCGCAGCTGCGACTGCATCGGCTGCCGCATCAACGCAGGGTGCCGCAACACCATCCACATCCGGTCAGGGGAAGGGGCTTTCGGCGGCAACCGATCTTGTCATCGCCCCTCCAGGCGAGAAGGCGCACGCGAGTGCTGCCGTTGGGCCATCCAGCGTGACGGGTCAGGCGTCGGGCACCGCCGCGCAACCCGCGGCGACCGCCGCCGTTGCCCAAGCCTCGGCGTCTTCGATCAATGCCGCGAGCGGCAACGTGAAACAGCCGGCGATTGCGGCGTCCGGTCAGGGCACGGTCGCGCCGCTCGCGGCCGATCTGTTCGTCGCGCTGCCGAGCAATGCGAGTGATCAGGTGTCGATGAGCGGTACGGCAACGCCGGCCGCGAGCACACCGGCGCCCGCGACGACTCAGCTCACCGCAGCGATGGTCGCCGCCGGCGCCATTCCGGTAACCAGCGCCGGCGCGTCCGGCGGGACGCGGTTGACCATCGCGATGGCGCCGCCCGCGATCGGCATGGTGACGATCCAGATCGACCGTAATGAAAATGGTCAATCGGTGATCGCCGTGGGGGCGACTCATCCGTCCACGCTGGATGCTTTGCAGAACGATCACGCCGCATTGCAACAGATGTTGACCCAGGCGGGTGTTCCGCTCGATCAGCGCACCCTGAGTTTTCACCTCGAGCCGGTGCGCTCGGATAGTGGCAGCCAGACGCCGGCGGGAAGTGGCATCGGAGCCGGCGATGGTCTGAGCGGCGGGTCAGGCAGTGGGTTTGGGCGCGAGGGAGGCCAGCAATCTGACGGTCAAAGCGCGGGCCAGACCACGCGCGGCGCCGCGGACGCGTATAACCGGCACGGGCAGGTCGATGAGATTGCCACGATCCCGGAGAGCGTGATCGCGTCCGCATCGGCACCCATGCGTCGGTTTGGCGTCAATGTTATGGCCTGAATCCATATTTCTCATCGTGCATTTCAATCAAAGGAATATCAGCAATGTCCGGCAGTATCGCATCCGTCGCCTACCAGCAGAGCCAATTGACCGCCGCCGCCAATGCCGCCGCGGCCGGGTTGACCAGCACATCATCCACCACCGGGACGAGCACCGGCACCACGGCCACTGGTACGACCTCCGCGTCCTCGTCCGCGACGTCTTCATCGACCGGAAGCACCACAAGCGCACTCGGCGCGCTCTCAACCAATTACAATGATTTTCTGACCATGCTGACCACCCAGCTGCAGAATCAGGACCCAACGAGTCCAATGGATTCAAGCCAGTTCACCTCGGAACTGGTGCAGTTTTCCAGCGTGGAACAACAGATCAACACCAACTCCAGCCTTGGCCAATTGATCCAGCTTACCCAGGCCGGGGATCTCACCCAGGCCAGCTCGATGCTTGGGAGCCAGGTTACCGCCACCTCCAGTCAAGTGCCGCTCCAGAACGGCAAGGCCAGTCTCAGCTTCACTGCCCCAGCGGCCGAGCCGGTGGCAATTGCGGTCTATAACAGCGCCGGCACGCAGATTCTCGATACCGCGATCAACGCGACCCAGGGGAGCAATACCTGGACCTGGAACGGTCAGGACGCCAGCGGCACGACGGTGCCGGATGGCGCCTACAATGTCGCGGTGATGGGCCAGGGTACGAGCGGCGTGCCGACCGCCTTGCCGTTCACGGTCACCGGCACGGCCACGGGGGTCACCAGCGGCACCAACTCGGTATCACTTAATCTTGGGGCCTTGTCGGTTCCGTTCACCGCGGTGACCAGCGTCAGCAAGGCGGGCACGGCGGCAACCGGATCGTGACCGCAAGCCCGGGTCGCGCGGCATCATTCCGCGCGGCACCGAGGCTAAACGTGCCATCATGCAGCGCCGCGATCGCCGCCGCCAGCGGCAGACCGAGGCCGTGACCCTCGGCGGCCCGGCTTGGATCGAGCCGGCCGAAGCGGCGCAACGCTTCCACATGGCGTGACGGCGGGATGCCCGGGCCATCGTCGGCAATGATCATCACAATTCTGCCGTGGTCCGGTTGGGCTGAGAGGGTGATGATGCCGCCGGCGCACCCGTGGTTGATTGCGTTCTCG
Organism: Acidiphilium sp.; assembly: GCF_049977125.1. Lineage (NCBI taxonomy): Bacteria > Pseudomonadati > Pseudomonadota > Alphaproteobacteria > Acetobacterales > Acidocellaceae > Acidiphilium > Acidiphilium sp. Next base: position 17,194 of record NZ_JBMFGY010000025.1, read on the forward strand.
ATCAGATTGGCGGTCATCTGCGTCAATAGCGCCGCGTCTCCCTTGATTGCCAGACCAGGGGCGATCGCGCCGATGAATTGCATCGCCGCATCTTCCGCGACTGTTTCGTAGGTCTCGGCGAGGTTATTGAGCAGCAGGCTGAGATCGACCGGTGCGAACGAGGCGCGGCGCGCGCCGCTCTCGATCTGGGCCAGCCGGAGAATTGCGGCGGAGAGGGAAAGTGTCGCATCGACCTGTGCGATCGCATCGCTCAGCGCGCCCGCGATCAGCGCAGGGTCGGGATTATGCAGCAGCAGTTCGAGCGACTCGCGCAGCCGGGCGAGCGGCGAGCGCAGATCATGCGCGATCTCATCGCCGACCGCCTTGATATTGCCGAGCAATTGCTCGATCCGGTCGAGCATGGCGTTGATCACGCTGGCGAGATGGTCGAACTCGTCACCTGAACCCGATAGCGGGATGCGCCGCGTGAAATCACCCGCCATGATGGTTGCACCGGTGGCGCTGACTGCCTCGATCCGTGCCAGCGCCCGGCGGCCGAAACCGATGCCGGCAGCAATTCCGATCGCCAGCATGATCCCGAATCCGATCAGAAAGCTGCGGCGGATCAACTCGTCCATCTCATCGAGCGTGGTCGCGTCTGCCGCGACCAGCAGCGTGCCGCCGCCGGTGATGCGCTCGACCCGCGCCCGCAGCGCACGGACATGGCCGGTGAAAGGCCGTGCGTCCGGCAGGGACAGGCTATGCCAACCCGGCGGCAACGGCGGCAGCGTCACATCGCCGGCGATCAATCTGCCGTGTTGATCATCGAGACGGTAAAACGTGCCGGTTGGCGGTTCGGCAATCGCCGCGCGGAGTCCTGCCGCCACGACGCCGGGCGGGGTTTGTGGCCCTTGCACCATGATTTCACTGATTTCGTTATCGATGTCGGTATCGAGCGTCGTGCGCATCGCCCCCAGCGCGCCGACATAGATGACCGCGAACATCACCGCCGCACTGGCCGTGGCGAGCCCGACCCCGAGCGCCGCGAGACGCACGCTGGTGGTTTGAAACAGCCTAGGCCGCATCACCCAGCCGATAGCCCGCACCCCGGATGGTTTGGACCAGTTCAGACTCGAACCCCCGATCGATCTTGCCACGCAGCCGCGAGATGTGAGACTCAACGACGCTGGTTTGAGGGTCGAAATGAAAATCCCATACCGCCTCGAGCAGCATCGTGCGCGTCACCACCTGTCCGGCGTGGCGCATCATGTACTCCAGCAGCGCGAACTCGCGCGGCTTGAGCGTGATCCGCCGGCCATCACGCCGGACCTCGCGCGATAATCGGTCCACTTCCAGATCGGCGACGCGCAGCACCGGATCGACCGGTTTCGTCGCACCGCGACGGATCAGTGCCGCGATCCGCGCGCTCAACTCGGCGATGGCGAAGGGTTTGACCAGATAATCATCCCCCCCGGCGCGCAGGCCCTCGACCCGGTCATCGACACCGCCCAGCGCGGTCAGGAAAAGAGCCGGGGTGGCGATGCCGGCGCCCCGCAACATGCGCAGCAGCCCCAGCCCATCGAGGCCGGGCAGCATGCGATCGACGATGATGATATCCCATAATTCGCCGCCGGCACGCAGCAAACCGGTACGGCCGTCGGGTACAACCGTTATGTCATGTCCTTCCGGCGCAAGTCCGGTGCGCACCAGGTCGCCGGTGCGGGGATCGTCCTCGATCAACAGGATGCGCAGACCTGGGTTCGCCGCCATGACCGGAGCAGGAGCGATGGTTTTATGGCCGGGTCAAGCGGAATTTCAGAAGATTACAAAACGACAAACCGGAAGCAAAGTTGCGGGCACCGATGGTGCGCCACAGCACGGGGGCAACATCCACCGGCACAATGACTATTTCCACCCTTCGCCTCTCCTCTCCGATCGCGGCGCTCCTGTCTGTGACCGTTCTGCTCGCGGGTTGTGCGTCGTATCGCACGCGTGATTTGAACCTGAGGCCGTCGCTCCATTCCACGCTCGGGCGGATTGTCCATGTCTTGCCGGATGGCCGCAGCATCGATCCGACCAGTGCGTTGACGCCCCAGGCGATCGCGGCGCTGGCGGTACTCAACGATCCGGCACTGGTGGCGGCGCGGGCGCAGAGAAGCGTGGCGCGGGCGCAGGTGTTCGCGATGGGGTTGCTGCCCGATCCGAACCTGCAGGGCGGGTTCGGCGCGTTGCTCGGCGGCCCGGCGGTGGCACCCTCGGTCGCGGGGTCGATCACGCAGGATCTGGCATCGCTGATCACGCGGGGTGCGCGGCTGCGGGCGGCGCGGGCGCGGGACGGCGAGGTTGCAGCGAATGTGATGTGGCAGGAAGTCCAGGTGGCCTCGCAGGCGGAAACACTGGCGACCGCGCTCTGGGCGGATCGCCGCAGCCTCGCCGCGCTCGACCGCGCGCGGCGGGCATTGCGGCTTCTGAGTGACGATGCGCGCCGGCAGCTCGCGGCGGGGAATCTGACGATCGATCAGGCCTCCGCCGCCGCGGCGAGTCTGGCAGGGATCGATGCCGCGCGGGATAACGCGGCGCAGCAGGAACTGACCGATCAGGCGGCGTTGGCGGCGCTGCTGGACGTGACCCCGGATGCACCGATCCGGCTGACGCGGCCTGTGATCCCGCCCGTCGTGGTGGATCATCTGGTCGCGACGCTCGCCGAACGCCGGCCCGACCTGATCGCGTTGCGCTACGGGTATCAGGCGGCCGATGCGGATCTGCGGGCTGCGATCCTGGCGCAGTTTCCGTTACTGTCCCTGAGTGTCAGCGGCGGGTCGGATACCAGCCGGGTCGCTACGGTGGGGCCGAGTATTTCGCTCAATCTTCCGGTGTTCAATGGAAATCGGGGGGCTGTGGCGGTGGCGCGGGCAACCCGGCGGCAACTGCATGAGGCGTTTACCGCGGCTCTTACGGCGGCGCGGGGCGGGGCGATCGCGGCGCGGCAGGCGCTGGCTCTGCTCAATCATGAGCGGCATGCCGCGCTTGCGCGACAAGCTGAGGCGGACCGGGCGGTGAGTAAGGCGCTGCCAGCCTATCGCGCCAGGCTGATCGATGCCAGGACCGAGACCGACCTGATCGACCAGCAGGCGCTGCGCCGCACCGAGGTCATTGCGCTCGAACAGAAAATCGCGGCTGGGCGGATCGCGCTTGCGACCCTGCTGGGGGCGGGATTGCCCCTCGTGACCATCAAGGGAGAAGTGCGATGAAACGACGCCTGCTGGCTGCGCTGCTGCTGGTTCCGGTCGCGCAGGCCGCCCCGGCGCCGAGTGTTCTGGTCACCACGATCCCGGTGAAAACCGGGGCAATTCCGCGCAGCATCGCCGCCTACGGCACGATCGGTGCCGCACCGGGAGCGAGTGATACCATCACCATCGATGCCGCGGGATTCCTGAGCACGCTCGATGTCATGCCGGGGCAGGCGGTGCGGCGGGGTCAGGCGCTCGCGGTGATCGGCATCGCGCCGAGCGCGCAGGCGGCCTATGCCCAGGCCGAGGCGGCGGTGCGCGCGGCGGTGGCGACGCTCGCGCATACGAGCGCGCTGGTCGCGGCTCATCTGGCCACCACGATCCAGCTGGCGCAGGCCGAACAGGCCGAACAGGCGGCGATCTCGACGCGCGATGCCCTGCGGCTCGAAGGCGCGGACCGTGCGACCACCACCCTGGTCGCGCCCCATGACGGCGTGATCGCCACTGTGGCCGTCGCGCCGGGCGCTGCCCTGACGCCGGGCGCCCCGATCCTGACACTCATCCGCACCGATGTGCTGGTCGCCACCATCGGCCTCGATCCGCTGGAAGCCAACCAGATCCATCCCGGCGATCCGGTTGCATTGATGAAACCCGGTCACGCAGGCCATGCGGTGAACGGCAAGGTCGCGGCAATCAGCGCGATGGTCAATCCGCAGAGTGGCCTGGTCGACGCCACGATCTCCCTGCCGCCGAAGGGCTTTCTGCTCGGCGAAACCATCAGCGCCGAGATCGATATCGGCACCGTGCGCGGCATCATCGTACCCCGCGACGCTGCCCTGCCGGACGGAAGGTATTTCCAGCTCTGGCAGATCGATCACGGCCACGCCCGCCCCGTGCGGGTCAGCATTGTCACAAGCACGGCCAACAGCGCCGTCGTTGCCGGCCGGATCAATCCCGCCCTGCCGATCGTGGTCAGCGGCAATTACCAACTCACTCCGGGAATCGCCGTGCGGGTCACGCATTGATGGGTCTCGCCCGCTTCCTCGCCCGCCAGCAGCGCGCGATCCTGTTCCTGATGGCCTGCCTCGCGCTGGCCGGCACCGTCGCCGCCCTCTCGCTGCCGGTCGGCCTGTTCCCGCGCACCTCGTTCCCCCGCGTCCGCGTCAACATCGATGCCGGCGCCCGCCCCGCACAGCAGATGGTGCTGCAAGTCACCAAACCGACCGAACAGGCCCTGCGCGCCATCCCCGGCGTCGTCTCGGTCCGCTCCGCCACCTCGCGCGGCTCCGCCCAGATCTACATCGATTTCAACTGGGGTCAGAACATGGTGCAGGCGACACTGGAGGTCGATGCCGCGATCGCGCAGATGCTGCCCGACTTCCCGACCGGCACGAAATACATCGTCCGCCGGATGGACCCGACGGTCTTCCCCATCATCGCCTACGCCATGACATCGCGCAGCATTTCCGAAACCCGGCTCCGCGCCATCGCCGAAGACCATCTCGTCCCCGCCCTCACCCGCATCGCCGGCGTCGCCAAAGTCAGCGTCCAGGGCGGTGCCACGCCCGAGGTTCACGTCCTGGTCGAACCCCGGCGCCTCGCGAGCCTGCATATCACTCTCGCCCAGGTCGAACAGGCGGTCACCAAATCCAACGTCCTCGCCGCGGTCGGCCGCATGACCGATTACGACCGGCTCTATCTCCTGGTGCAGGACAACACCCTGCACAACGCACGCGACATCGGCCGCATCGTCGTCCGCGCCGGACCCGACGGCGTCGTCCGGCTCGACCAGATCGCAACCGTGCGGATGGGCACGGTCCCGGTCTATTACCGCGTCGCCGAAAACGGCATCCCCGCCGTCACCCTTCAAGTATTCCAGCAACCCGATGGCAACGCCGTCGCCGTCGATCGCGCGGTGCGCGACGCTTTGGCCGCCTACCGGCCCGATCTGCCGCGCGGCGTCACCCTGGTGAAATGGTACGACCAGAGCGGTCTCGTCACCGCCGCCGCCGGATCGGTGCGCGACGCCATCCTGATCGGCATCATCCTCGCCGGCCTCGTGCTGATCTTCTTCCTGCGCAGCTGGCGCGTCACGCTGGTCGCCCTGCTCGTCGTCCCCGCCTCGATGGCCTCGGCGATCCTGCTGCTTTCCCTGCTCGGCCTGAGTTTCAACATCATGACGCTCGGCGGCCTCGCCGCCTCGGTCGGTCTGGTGATCGACGACGCCATCGTCATGATCGAACACATCGCCCGCCGCGCCGGCCACACTGGAGGCACCGCGGCGAAAGGTGCGGTGCTCGCCGCCGCCTCCGAATTTCTCACCCCCCTTACCGGCTCATCCCTCGCCACCCTCATCGTCTTCGCCCCGCTCGCCTTTCTCTCCGGCGTCACCGGCGCCTTCTTCAAAGCCCTCTCGATCACGCTCGCCGCCACGCTCGTCGCCTCCTGGCTGCTCTCCGCCTTCGCCGTCCCCGTCCTCGCCCGCACCCTGATCGATTTCGACCGCTGGCAGGACCCCGCCGACCGCCGCAGCGCCACCGGGCGCGACGGCTGGATGGAACGCTGGCACGGCAGGCTGCTGCCCCGGCTGATCGCGCGGCCCGCCCTGCTCGCCATCGGCATCATCCCCCTGATCATCGCCGGCCTCCTCGCCTACCGCGCCGTACCCACCGGCTTCCTGCCGCATCTCGACGAAGGCGGCTTCGTCCTGAACTACCAGACCCTGCCCGGCACCTCGCTCACCGAATCGGTCCGCGAAATCAGCCAGATCGAAACCATCCTCCGCGCCGACCCCGCCGTCGCGACCTTCTCCCGCCGCACCGGCGCCGGCCTCGGCGGCGATCTCAACGAACCCTACCAGGGCGACATGTTCGTCGAACTCAAACCCCTCGCCGACCGCCCGCCGATCTGGAATGTCATGGACCGCATCCGCACGAAAATCGAAACCCAGGTCCCCGGCGTCGATTTCGACGTCTCACAAATGCTGAGCGACCTGCTCGGCGACCTCACCGGCGTGCCGCAACCAATCGAGATCAAACTGCACGGCGACCCCGCCCAGCTGGTCGCCACCGCCCACAAGATCGGCACCGCGATCGGCGCGATCAAAGGTGTCGTCTCGGTGTTCGACGGCGTCACCCTCGCCGGCGACGCGATCGACATCCATATCGACCCCGCCCGCGCCGGCATGCTCGGGCTCGACCCCGATCAGGTGCGCCAGACGCTGCAAACCGCACTCGAAGGCAGCGTTGTCACTGCCCTGCCGGGCCAATATCGCTTCACCGATGTCCGCGTCACCCTGCCGTCACACTCGAAAAAGAACATTGCCGCCCTCGCCCGCATCCCGGTCGCCACGCCGAGCGGCGCCCTGATCCCGATCGGCGATTTCGCGACGTTCAAAATCGTCTCCGGCCAGCCGGAAATCGACCGCGACAATCTCCAGCAGATCACCGCGATTACCGGGCGCATCAGTGGTCGCGGCATCGATGGGGTGATCACCGATGTTCGCAAAACCCTCGCCCGACCCGGCCTACTGCCCGCCGGAATGCACTACACGCTCGGCGGTCTCTACAAACAGCAGCAGATCGCCTTCGTTGGCCTCGCCAAGGTCTTTGTCGCCGCCATCGCGGCTGAATTCATCCTGCTGCTGTTCCTCTACCGCAGCTTCATCATCGCCGGCGCCATCCTGTTCACGGCCCTGCTCGCCAGCCTCGCCGTGTTCATCGGCCTGTTCATCTCCGGCGTGGAACTCAACATCACCGCGCTGATGGGCATGACCATGATCGTCGGCCTCGCCACCGAAATGGCGATCTTTTATGTCTCGGAATACCAGTCGCTCGCCGAACATCATGACAGGCGCGAGGCTCTGATCATCGCCAGCCGCAACCGGCTTCGGCCGATTGCAATGACCACGCTCGCCGCGATCCTGACACTCCTGCCACTGGCGTTCGCGGTGGGCGAGGGGTCGGCAATGCAACAGCCCCTGGCCATTGCGATCATTTCCGGCTTCGTCGTACAGTTTCCGCTGGTGCTGCTGGCGTTGCCGGTGTTGCTGAAACTGACGGTTGGCGCACCGTCCGACCTGATCGGATCATCAGGTCGGAACGAAGTCTAGAGCACTACATCCGATCAGATGACTTCATCTGATCGGAAAATGCTCGAGGCCGACAGGTTGAGCTTATTTTTCGTGAAAGCAATGGGTGCCATGGGTCACCGCCGCGCCAGCCCGCAGTGCGGCGGCAACCATGATTGTTTCGGCGATCTCGGCATCGGTCGCTCCGGCCGCCCGCGCCTTGCCGGCATGAATATCGATGCAATAGGGGCATTGGGTGGTGTGGGCGACAGCGATCGCGATCAGTTCCTTATATTTCACCGGGACCGCACCGTCGGCCATCGCGGCTGCGTCGAACGCGGCGAACGCTGCCATGGCTTTGGGCGCATGGTTGCCGATGGTGGCGAGGTGTTTGAGGTTTTTGGTGTCGTACATGGCTGGTTTCCTGTTGTTGTTGGTTGATTGCATGATAACGGCGAACCGACCGGGCGTCCGCCCGATGAAGGCGGTTTTTATGCGCTGAGGGGTCTCTGTCAACCGCGCCTGTCGGGCTCCCCGGTCGTTTCAAGGTTTTGGTGCCGCCGGGATTGGCGGAGGTGGATGGCCCCAACCTTGCCCACCGTCACCTTAACTGCGGCCGATGCATCCGCCCATGAGTCAGACCCATGGGCGGTTGGCATGGGGCGTCAGCCGACCACTTTGGTCGCGACCAGCCGTGCGAAGCGCGCCGGATCGACCGGCGCCTCGCCATCCTGGATCCGGGCGAGATCAAGCAGAAGGCTGGCCCAATCCGCCATATCCTCGCCCTGTTCGGCGCGCGGAATCAGGGCGGTGATCAGCGGATGTGTCGGGTTGAGTTCGAGCGCCGGCTTGGGTGCAAAACTGGCCCGCCCGGCCCTGCGCATCAATCGCTGCAACGCCAGATCCACTTGACCGGCCGATGCCGCGAGGGCCGCGGGACTGTCGGTCAGGCGCGACGAGACGCGGACCTCGGCAATCTGCTCCGCCAGCGCCGCTTGGACGGCCTTGACCAAACCCGTCATCGCCTCGGGAGTTTCGGCCGCCTCGAACAAGTCTTTCGCGGCGCCAGCATGAACCAGTTTTTTGTCCTCATAGGTGGCCAGGCGTTCCGGCCAGAAAAAATCGATCTGGTCGGACAGCAGCAGCACCTCGAACCCTTTGGCGCGCAACCCCTCGATCTGTGGCGACGCGCGCAACCGCGCGGCATCCTCGCCGGTGATGTAATAGATGTCCTTCTGCGCCTCAGGCATCCGCGCGATATACGCATCGAGCGAGGTCAGCGCATCGTCATGGGTCGAGTGGAACCGGGCGAGGGCAGCGATCTCGGTGCGGTGGTCGTTGTCGTCGTAAATACCTTCCTTCAGCACCGGTCCGAACTGCTCGATGAACGGTTTATAGGCCTCGGCGTCCTTGGCGCGATTTTTCAACTCGGTGAGCACCCGGTTGACCAGCGCCTTGCGGATCCGCGCCAGCACCGGCGTTGCCTGCAACATTTCGCGCGACACGTTGAGCGGTAGATCCTCGGTATCAACCACGCCTTCGATGAAGCGCAGCCAGCCCGGCAGCAATTTGGCGTCATCGGTGATGAACATGCGCCGCACGTGCAGCCGCACGTGGGACTCCCGGTCATCCTCGGTCACTGCGAACGGATTATGGCCGGGGATGAACAGGAGCGCGGAAAATTCGATCGAACCCTCCGCGGTCCAGTGGATCGTTGCCCAGGGTTCGTCGAACATATGGCCGAGATGACGATAAAATTCGGTGTAGTCCTGTTCGGTCACGTCGGATTTGCGCTTCCGCCAGAGAGCGGTGCCCTCGTTCGCGGCCTGGAATTTCCCATCGCGCTCGATCTTGATCGGCACGGAGATATGATCGGCCCATTTGCGCAGGATGGTTTCCAGCCGCACCGGCTCGAGATATTCATCCGCATCGGCCTTGATGTGCAGGATCACGTCCGAACCTGGCGCGTCGCGCGTCGCTTCGGTGATCCGATAACCGCCGCGACCGTCCGACGACCATTTATGCGCCGCCTCGGTGCCGGCCCGGCGTGAGATCATTTCGACGGTGTCGGCCACCATGAACGCCGAATAGAAACCGACCCCGAATTGCCCGATCAGGTTAGGCCTCTCCTCCGGCTTGGCTTCCGCCAGGGTTTCGGTGAAGGCGCGCGTGCCCGATCGCGCGATGGTGCCGAGATGACTGGCCAGATCCTCCGCCGTCATGCCGATTCCATCATCCGCGATGGTGATGGTGCGTGCCGCCTTGTCAACGCTGATCCGGATCGATGCATCTTCCGGCAGGGCAAGGCTCTCATCCGATAGGGCAAGAAACCGCCGACGATCAATCGCATCGGCGGCGTTGGCGACGAGCTCACGCAGGAAGATCTCGCGTTCGGAATATAACGAATGAACCACCAGATCGAGCAGGCGGCCCACCTCTGCATCAAACGGACGAGTTGTATCGACAGTGGTACTCATCATAACCCTCGCAAAATGAACAAATTGTGTCCCCGAAATAGGTCACGCATCGTATGGTTGCAATCTGCAATGTCGGGTCGAAGCGGATTGCCTTCCCATTTAATGGTGATGATGCTGTTCATGCGTGAGAAATTCGATGAACAGCGCCGCGGCCTCGACGGGGCGTTCCAGCGTCGGCAGGTGACCGCAATCCTTGAGCACATGGAAATGGGCGTGCGGCAAATCATCGGCGAGGGCACGGCCAATGGCGAGCGGAACAACAGCGTCGTTCTTGCCCCAGAGCACCATGGCGGGCATGTGCAGCATTCCAAGGCGTGAAGTGACTTCGCGGCGGGCCGCAAGCGCCGTCGCCTGGGCGGCGCCAGCGTGACCACCGATGCGATGGGCCATGGCGACGAATCGCGCCGCGGCTTCGGTTGCGTCCGGATGAACCACAAGCCCGGCTAAACTATCGATCACGGCGTCGGGCTGCGCGATCAGGCCGCTGGCCAGATCCGGGTCGCTTGCGCGCGGTCCCGCCGGATCGCAGCCCATCAGCCACAGGGCGGTCACGCGTTCCGGGGCGGTGAGCGCGACTTCAAGGGCAAGGTTGCCGCCATAGGATGTGCCGACCAGGGCGAAATGTGGCGGAGCCTGGCTCAGAATATCGGCCGCGCTGGCCGCCAGGCTCGATTGGGGTGAGATCATGACACGGGCTTCAATGGCATCGCCCGCAATGGTGATCACGTCGCGATAGAGATCCTCATCGCAAAGCAGGGCAGGGATGAACACGACATCGGTGGGCATGGGTCTATCTCCAGCAGAGAGCGCATCGGCGATGCGGGGCATTGACGTCGGACGTCACCGCACTAAGGACGATTGCGGTGGCAATTCAAGCTGCATGGAGACGATCATGGACGAACCCCCGCGTTTCGAGCTTTTTGCATTCTGGCGGACCTCCGCGACCTATCGGGTACGGGTGGCATTGAATTTAAAAGGTATCGTGGCGACGGAGCGATTTGTCGATCTGGACGCCGGCGATCAGCGGAGCGATGCGTTTCTGGCGATCAATCCGCTGGGGGCGATTCCGGCAGTGCTCGACCGGGGCGCCGGGCAATCGCGCGCGCCGCTGACCCAGTCGCTCGCGATACTGGAATTTTTCGACGAGATGTACCCCGAACCGGCGTTGCTGCCGACCGATCCACACGGACGGGCCCGGGTACGCTCGATCGCGGCGATGCTGGCGAGCGACACCCATCCGCTGATCACGCCACGGGTCAAGAAATACCTCACCGGACCCGGCGGATTCGATGACGCGGCGTGGCGGGCGTGGCAGGTGCATTGGTTCACCACCGGATTGCAGGCGGTGGAGCATCGCTTGGCGAGCGAGGCGGAAACCGGCGGTTTCTGCCATGGCGATACGGTGAGCATCGCCGATATCTGCCTCGCGAGCATTCTGGTGGTGATGCGGGTATTCAAGGTCGATGTGACGGCGATTCCGACGATCGAGCGGATCATGCGGGCGTGCGAGGCCCAGGAGGCCTTTGCAAAGGCCAACCCGCTCATCCAGCCTGGCGCGCCGCGGTGATTGCTCCGCCGGACTGGTGGATCGGCGCCGGTTGATCGCCAAAAATCGAAACGCGCTCGCCGGCGATGAGGCCGGCATAGGCAGCATCGGCGGTCGTGATGCCGCGGAGGAAGGGCTGTCCTTCGATGAGTGCCGCGTGGCCGGGACGGAAACTGGCCATCAAGCCCATCGCGCAACTCAAGCCGGGATAGGGTTTCGGCTTTTCGAGTTCCTGAAACCCAAACCGACGATACATCGGGATATGGTGCGAACGCACGGCGTTGAACACAACATCGGCATCGAAATTCAGGAACAGATACCCGGCGGTACGGAACAGCGCGAATACGACATCGAGATCCTTGCTGAATTGCGGGGCGCGGGCCAGACGGCAGATTTCCATGATTTTCGGCGATTTTCCCGATGAGCGAATGGTGCCCATAATCGCCGCGATTTCGTCGCCGAATATCGCCATGGCGGGTAACTCATGGCGATCGCATCCGCTCGAATCGGGGTCGTGACGGACCACGCGGACCGTGGCAGCCGGCTCGTTCTGTTTGAAAATAACCGTCGTCCAGGAATTTCCCGCCTCGTCGTACGAATCGGAAAACGACCGATTGGGGTGCTCGGCAATATAGCCGCCGTGGCGATAGGCCTCGTAGCGCAGACGATAACCGATTTCAGTCAGTTCGGCGCTGACGGCAAGCTGGGCCTCGACCACCGGAACCTCGGGCTTGCGCCATTTAATGCTGGTGCCGCGAGATTGTGGTATCAAAAAATTTCGACCATCCATCGTAATGCTCCACTCCTAATTGCAAGGCATGGGTATGATAAACGGAATTAGTTTAGGTTGGGAAAATTAAGGCTATAATAAGCAAGAAGATTCTATTGATGCGTGTATGGAACTCCCAACTGATGCACATCGCAAAATTGAAACGTGCCTGGCCCCAATCGTCTAAAAAATACAGTGATTTGACGGGGGAGATGCGGGCAACGATCGACCGGTCGCAGCTTGATGTTCGGGCCGGGCTGGCACCACGCATGGCGTTGACGGGAACGATTGTTGCGCTGGTGATCGGTCGGATTTTTTGGAATGCGGGGGGCAGCGGATTATTCTGGATTGGTATTGCGGGCGTCATCGCAAGTTACGCATTGTTATTCGCCGTTTCGGCGAATTGGCGACGAAAATCGCAACATATCAACAACGTTGATAGAATAAAATACAGTTTTTTAGTTGTTCAATTTCTCATTGGCATTTTCTGGTCGATCGTTTTAATTGCTGGGCTTGAGAGCGCAAACGCACTACAAATCAGTATTCTGTATGCGCTTGGTGTCGCGCTGCTTTCCGCACCGGCTTTCTATGGTCCGGCATCTTACTCTCTGTCGTTATGGGCACCGATTTCGGTTGGATTCATGATCGCTTTGATCGTCGATAATCCGTCGTTTCCGTACCTGCGTCTCCTGTTACTCGGAAGTTACGCGGTGTTGACCTACACAACGATCCTTGCGGTGGATTCGAGCACGATCGATCGCGAGGTCCGGCGACTCGAGGCGGAACGGCAGAAGGAGGTGATCGGGCTGCTATTGCGTGATTTTCAGGAGGGCAGCAGCGATTTCCTGTGGGAGGCCGACGCCGATCTGGCGTTTGTGCGGCCGTCCGCGCGATTTGCCGAAGCCGCCGGCACGGTTCAGGAGCAACTGGTCGCCGTCTCGGCTTTCAGGTTCCTGATCGAACACCAGGCGCGATGTCCGCGGGGAGACGATGTCGTGGCGACGTTCAGCGACTGGGTCACCCGGCGCGAGGCGTTCCATCAGCCACGGATCGAGTTGCAGATCGGCGGCGAAACCCGGTGCTGGTCGGTGACCGGAAAGCCGATTTTAACCAGTGACGGCCGGTTTGCCGGCTATCGCGGTGTCGGCTCGGATGTGACCGCCTATTGGCGGGCGGAACAGAGAATCGAGCATATCGCACGTCATGACAATTTGACCGGGCTGGCCAACCGGATGAGTTTCGATGCGGCTCTGGCGGCGATCTGTGCCGATCCGGGCGGCGGGGCGGCGTTGCTCTGTATCGATCTTGATCATTTCAAATCGGTCAACGACCGCTTCGGCCATCAAACCGGCGATGCGCTGCTGGCCGCCACGGTGCAGCGCCTGTTGGGGTGCGTGCGCGAACAGGACCGGACGTTTCGCCTGGGCGGGGACGAATTCGCGATCATTCTGCCCGAAACCGATCATGGCGAGGCCGAGGCGATTGCGGCGCGGATCGTCACGCGGCTGGGTGAGAGCTTCCGGATCGACGCGGTCAATCTGACGATCGGCGCCTGTGTCGGTATCGCCATGGTGACGCAACCGGGCCAGGTCCCGGCCGAGGTGCATAATACAGCGGATGTTTCGCTGTATCGGGCCAAGGCAGAGGGGCGCGGGACCCATCGTTCGGTCGCGGCCGAGCCGGACCGACAGGCCCGGCTGCGCCGCGATGTCGCTTTTGCCCTCAATAATACGCTCGATCTTCAACAATTCTATCTGGAGTTTCAGCCAATCGTGCGGTTGTCGAGTGGCAGGCTCACCGCGGTCGAAGCGCTGATCCGCTGGGCGCATCCTGATTATGGCGTGTTGCGGCCGGATTTTTTCATCCCGGAGGCTGAGCATAGTGGCGCGATCATCGCGATCGGGCGTTACGTGATCGAGGCAGCGTGTGCGTTCGCGACGAAACTGCCGCAGGACGTTTCGGTGGCGATCAATCTCTCCCCGGTGCAGTTGCATGATCACACGCTGATCGACATGATCAGCTCCGCCTTGACCCGCTATGCGCTGGCCCCGGATCGGATCGAGTTTGAACTGACCGAAACCGCGATTCTGGACATCACGCCCGAAACCGTCGCGGCCTTGAACGCGATCAAGGCGCTGGGATGCCGCCTCGGACTCGATGATTTCGGCTCAGGCTATTCGTCGATCACAACGCTGTATTACTTTAAATTCGACCGTCTCAAGATCGATCGCTCGTTGATCCGCGACGCGATGGATGACAGTCGACGGCGGATTATCCTGCGCAGCGTGACGCGAATGGCCAGGGATATCGGCATTGCGGTGACCGGTGAGGGGGCGGAAACCGCCGTTCACTTCGGCGTGCTCAGCGAACTTGGATTCGATGATGGCCAGGGCAGTCTGTTTTCGGTGCCGCTGCGCGATGATGCGCTGCTCGCATGGCTGAAGGAGCGGCAGTTTGCGACGAATCTGGCCGCGATTGTTAAGTGAATCTAAATCAATAAAAAATGCCTAGAAATGTCGTTTACATTTTTTACATATATGAGGTCACGCGGGCAAAATTTCAAAGAAAGGATAGATTGCAATGTTTTATTGGGGTGGCGGGCTTGGTACAGTCATTATCGTGCTTTTGATTTTATGGCTGCTGGGCGTAATCTGACCGACATTGAGTTCAGCGCCAAATGAACGCAAGGACGACTACCGGACCAGCGAGAGGGGCAAGAGAATGAACACGGCGAGCCGAACTCTTCCGTCTCTTGAAATAGTTCAGCACACGGCTTGATGCCGATCGCCAAGGCGCATGATTAGAGCGATATGCGATTAAGTTGACGCGGTAGCGGCAACATAATCGCATGAAATCGCTCGAAAAAACATAGAGCTGGAGCGTTAAGCTGAAAGCATAACGCTCTAATCGGTTGTGCGTGCCATCAGGATCGGTCAATCGGTGATTACCGCTCCCTCCAACCGGCCCAGGACGATTCCCATCGGTCGGGATTGGCTTCCGCTGTGCCGGAACGGAGCGCGCGGGCGCGCCGCCGGACCTGTCAGATCAGCAATCGTTGCCGCGCAGCGTGAAGGATTGAACGATTTTATTTTTGAGGGCGAAGGTGGTGGTGCATTCGTTGGTGTAAGCCTCCGCAGGGAAGCCGCCGCCGTAGAACGGACCGTAGAAACCGCCGAAGCCGGGGCCATAGAACGGGCCGTAACCGAACGAACCCGATTCATAGTGGAACGACCGATGTTCGTAGGCAAAATAGGTCAGGCCCCCGACATGGATCCGCCGGTCCGGCACGCCAAGCTGCGCGACCAGAACCGACTCCGGCCGGCCGACGAAGCTCGACATCTGTTCAGAAAGACTGGGCCCCACCGCGCAACCGGCCAAAGCCACAGCCGCAAGCGGTGTCGCCAGAATGAGTTTACGCATGATTGGCTCCCGTGGGTCAAATAACCTGATCGCGATATGATATAATGGGCCTGTATCACCAGTGTGTCAGAGCCATAACACATCCGTGATACGCGGAGCAGCTGTGGCGATCATGGCGAGCCGGTCAAAACCGAGGGCGATGCCTCCGCTCGGTGGCATCAGAGCGATGGCGTCGATGAGGTCGTGGTCGAGCGGCCAGTCGGTAGAGCCGATGATCTCGTGGCGACGGGCGCGGTCCGCTTCGAAGCGCGCCTGTTGCTCGGCGGGGTCGGTCAGTTCGATGAAGGCGTTGGCAAGTTCGATCCCGCAGACATAGAGTTCAAAGCGCTCGGCGACCCGATGATCGGCTGGGTCACGGCGGGCGAGAGCCGCAAGCGGCGCCGGCCACCCGGTAAGAAAAGTGGGTTGGGCGCGCCCGAGATGAGGTTCGATATGGCCGAGCATCAGGCGGAAAAAAAGGTCTTCCCAGGTCTCACGCTCACGTAAGGCGGTGTTTGCCGCGGCGGCCAGACGGGGGGCGTCGTTCACGCTTGACAGGATGTCGAGGTGAAGATGGCGATCAAAAGCTTCGGCGACGGTGATCGTTTCGGCGCGCTCGAGGCTGGTGGTGGTGCCACGGCACGTGACGGTGGGGGGCAGGACAGCGCGAAGGAACGCCATGGTTTCATTGATCAGGTCGTTCAGCGTGGCATGCGGGCGATACCATTCAAGCATGGTGAATTCGCAAGCGTGGGTTGCCGACCCCTCGCCGTTGCGCCAGACCCGCGCGAGCTGAACAATACAGCCTGCACCGGCGGCAAGGAGTTTCTTCATGGCGAATTCAGGGCTGGTGTGCAGCCAGAGGGGGTCGGTGACCCCATCGGGCATGGTGCGACTGGTTCTAAACGCGTTGAGATGAACCTCCTCGCCGGGGGTAGTGACGGCATAGGGGGTTTCAACTTCGAGATAGTTGCGCGCGGTGAAGAAGGCGCGGGTTGCCTGGGTGAGCAGGGCGCGACGGCGGAGGTAGGGCAGCCGCGCCGCAAATCGTTCGGGAGACCAGGAGGGAACTTGGGTGGCTTGTGCGACCATGCATCCGGCGATAGCACCAACGGATGGGTTTGCGCACACTTCGAACACCGGATGATCTGATCGCGGCCGGGCTCGTCCCGGCGGCAGCGCGGCAGGCGCTCACAGCGGTTGCCGCCCGCTATGCAACCGCGATTCCGCCAGGCATCGCCGATCTGATCGAACAGCCGGATGATCCGATCGGCCGGCAGTTCATTCCCGACGCGTCTGAGCTGACGCTGGCATCGCATGAATTACTCGATCCGATCGGGGATGACGCCGCCTCGCCGATCAAGGGGATCGTGCATCGCTATCCGGATCGAGCACTGCTGAAACCAACATTGGCTTGCCCGGTCTATTGTCGGTTCTGCTTTCGGCGTGAGCATGTCGGACCCGATGGCGGCGTGCTGACCGAGGCTGAGCTCGATGCGGCGGTCGCCTGGGTTGCCGCTCATCCGGCGATCGAAGAGGTGATTCTGACCGGAGGTGACCCTTTGATTCTCTCGGCGCGGCGGGTTGGGGCGATGCTGGAGCGGCTGGGGTCGATTGCTCACATACAGCGATTGCGGGTCCACACGCGGGTGCCGGTAATGGCGCCGGAGCGGATCACAGGAGAATTGGTCGCCGCTCTCGATACCGAAAAGCCCTTGTTCGTTGTGCTTCATGCCAACCATGCGCGGGAATTCACCGAGGCCGCGCGATCAGCGCTCGGTCGTCTGCGCTATGGGGGTGTGCCGGTGCTTGGGCAGTCGGTGCTGCTGCGCGGGGTGAATGATTCCGAAGCGGCGCTGCGGGAGCTGTTCACGACGATGCTGTCCTGCCGCGTGAAGCCGTATTACCTGCATCACCTTGATCCGGCGCCAGGAACAGCGCGGTTCCATGTGCCGATCGTCGAGGGGCGCGCGCTGATGGCAAAGCTGCGCGGCACCATTTCTGGCACTGCCTTGCCGCGCTACATCCAGGACGCGCCGACCGGCAAGACAACCCTGGCCTGATGGCGCAAACGGTCTGTGATCCTTCTCTCGAAGACGAGACGATGCGCCTAAACATCATCACCCGGTTGGCCCGCGCAACCGCCTGTGCTAGGCGCGGCGCATGGCTGAACCCCTGATTGCCGTTCTCAACGGTCCCAACCTCAATCTGCTTGGTCTGCGCGAGCCGGAAATCTATGGCATCCAGACGCTCGATGATCTCGAAGCGGTCTGTGCCGAGGCCGGCGAGCAACTCGGTTTGGCGATCGATTTTCGTCAGACCAATGGCGAGGGTGAACTGATCACCTGGGTTCAGGAATGTCGCGGCCGGGCCGATGGGATCGTGATCAACCCCGCGGGATATTCACACACCTCGGTGGCGTTGATGGACGCTTTGCATGCCGTGGATCTACCGGTGATCGAAGTCCATCTGTCGAATATTTTCACGCGTGAGGCGTTCCGTCACCATTCCTATATATCGATGGCGGCACGCGGCGTGATCTGCGGGTTGGGGTTCACCGGTTATCGGTTGGCGTTGCAGGCGATTGCCGAGATTGTGGAGCAGGAAGCATGAGTTTATCCTTCGACCCCGAAGCGCTGCGCCAATTGGCAGCCCTGTTGAACGAGAGCGGTCTCGCCGAGATCGAACTTGAAGAAGGCGACCGCCGCTTGCGGCTCGCACGCGCGGTGGCGCCATCGGCCGCGATGGCGCAGCCGGTGATGGTGCCCCCTGCGGCGATCGCCCCGGCGGCGCCTGCGGTCGCGACGGCGAGTGTCGACATGGGCGCGCATCCAGGAGCGGTGAAGTCGCCGATGGTCGGCGTCGCTTATCTTGCCCCCGAACCCAACGCACCGCCGTTCATTACCGTCGGCCAAAGCATCGAGGCAGGACAGACCCTGCTTCTGATCGAGGCGATGAAGACGTTCAACCAAATCAAGGCGCCGCGCGCCGGCACGATCAAGCAGATTCTGATCACGACGGGTCAGCCGGTCGAATACGACGAACCGCTCGTCGTGATTGAATAATGGTTCAAATACAATATGTTCGATAAAATCCTGATCGCTAATCGGGGCGAAATCGCGCTTCGGGTTCAGCGCGCCTGTCGTGAAATGGGCATCGCCACCGTCGCGGTTCATTCCACCGCCGATCATGACGCGATGCACGTACGTCTGGCCGATGAAAGTGTGTGCATCGGGCCGGCACCGGCGCGCGATTCCTACCTGAACATGCCCGCCCTTTTGTCAGCCGCGCTGATTACCGGCGCCGGCGCGATTCATCCCGGCTATGGATTTCTCTCGGAAAACGCCGATTTCGCCGAGATGGTGGAGGCGCATGGCCTCACCTTCATCGGCCCCAGTCCGACACATATCCGGATGATGGGCGACAAGATCACCGCCAAGACCACCATGGCGGAACTCGGCGTGCCGCTGGTGCCGGGTTCGGATGGCGAAGTGCCCGATGTCGAGACCGCGCTGGCGGTTGCCCGGCAGATCGGCTGCCCGGTGCTAGTCAAGGCCGCCGCCGGTGGCGGGGGGCGTGGCATGAAAGTCGCCCACACGCTCGATGATGTGGCCGAAGCCTTCTCGACCGCCCGCGCCGAAGCCGCTGCCGCCTTCGGCAACAATGCCGTCTATATCGAGAAATATCTCGATAAGCCGCGCCATATCGAACTGCAGGTGCTGGGCGACAATTACGGCAAGGTGGTGCATTTCGGCGAACGCGACTGTTCGCTGCAACGCCGCCATCAGAAACTGCTCGAAGAGGCCGGTTCCCCCGGCATCACCGAAGCCGAACGCAGCGCCCTCGGCGCCATCGCCACCCAGGCACTCGAGAAATTCGGCTATCGCAACGCCGGCACGCTCGAATTCCTGTATCAGGACGGTCAGTTCGCCTTCATCGAAATGAATACCCGCTTGCAGGTCGAGCACCCGGTGACCGAAATGGTCACCGGTGTCGATCTGGTGCGCGAACAAATCCGCATCGCCTACGGTGAGGCGCTCGGCTACGAGCAATCCGACATCAAGGTTTCCGGCCACGCCATTGAGTGTCGCGTCACCGCCGAAGACCCGGAAACCTTCGCGCCGTCACCAGGCGTCATCACCATGTTCCATGCCCCCGGCGGCTTGGGCGTTCGGCTTGATTCAGCCTTGTACGCCGGGTACCGGGTGCCCTCGCATTATGACAGTCTGGTTGCCAAGCTGATTGTCCACGGTCGCACCCGCCCGGAAGCGATTGCGCGGATGCGAAGAGCGCTCGAAGAGTTCGCCATCGCCGGCATCAAGACGACGATTCCGCTGCACCTGCGCATTCTCGATGA
>NZ_JBMFGY010000026.1:0-36303 GCF_049977125.1 Acidiphilium sp.
CTTTGACGCAAAAAAAAACGGGTTGGGAATCCGACAGGCTGCTAGAGCGTTATGCGATTAAGTTCCCACTGGCGTGTCAACCTAATCGCATTTCGCTCTAAGCGTGAATCATGGTTCCGATGCCGCCTTCGGTAAATAACTCCAGCAGACATGCGTGATGCACCCGGCCATCGAGAATCGTGGCGCCTTTGACGCCGTGACGTACGGCATCGATGCATGTTTCCACTTTGGGAATCATGCCACCCGAGATCGTGCCCTTGGCGCGCAGCGAGTCAATCTGCGGAATGCTGAGGTCTGGCATCAAGGTTCCGTTATGGTCGAGCACACCTGGCACATCGGTCAGCATCAGAAGCCGATCCGCACCCAAGGCACCAGCGATGGCACCGGCCACCGTATCGGCGTTGATATTGTAGGTTGCCCCGTCGGCGCCGGCGCCGACCGGCGCGATGACAGGGATCAGTCCGGCGCCGGTCAGTGCGTGGATGACACGGACATCGACATGTTCGGGTTCACCGACGAAGCCGAGGTCGAGCGCCTGTTCGATCGCGCCGTCCGGATCACGGCCAGCACGGGTCAGTTTGCGGGCGCGAATCAATCCGCCATCCTTGCCGCAGATGCCAACCGCGAGCGCACCGGCGCGGTTGATCAGCCCGGCGACCATTTTATTCACGGTGCCGGCAAGAACCATCTCGACCACCTCGACCATCGCAGCGTCGGTCACGCGCAATCCATCGACAAAGGTGGATTGGATTTTCAGGCGCGACAGCATGGCGTTGATCTGCGGACCGCCGCCATGGACCACGACGGGATTGATGCCGACCTGCTTGAGCAGCGCGATGTCGCGGCCGAACTCATCGGCCAACGCTTCTTCGCCCATGGCGTGGCCGCCATATTTCACGACGATGGTGGCCCCGGCATAACGGCGCAGATAGGGCAGCGCGAGCGCGACGATTCGGGCTTGCTCGGCGGCATCGGCATGGCGGTCGAGGCGGGTCATCGGCGCGAAATCCCTGTGGTTCGGGGCCGTCTATGGTGATGCGGCGGTATGGTCAAGCCAGCAGGGCGGCGATCGAGGCCCGAAGTTCCGCGATGCCGAGACCGGTTTCGCTCGATGTCGTGATAACGTCATTGAGTGCGGCCGGGTGTTGACGAGCGATCGCCATAATTGACTCGTGCTTGCGGGCCAAGACGTCGGGTTTCATTTTATCGGCCTTGGTCAGCACGATCTGAAACGCTACCGCGGCTTTATCGAGAATACCCATGATGGTGTGATCGGCTGGTTTGTCTTCGATGCGCGCGTCCATCAGCAGCAGAACCCGGCGCAGGTTGGGGCGGCCCCGCAGATAGCGGAACATCAGACCCTGCCAGTCACGTTTCACTGCCTTTGGCGCTTCAGCATAGCCGTAACCGGGCATATCGACGATCGAAATCAGGCCATCGCCGACCTGGAAAAAATTGAGTTGCCGGGTGCGGCCGGGGGCCTGGGCGACGCGGGCAAGTGCCACGTGACCGGTGATTGCGTTGATCAGTGTGGATTTGCCGACATTGGAACGTCCGGCAAGGGCGACCTCGATGCCGCGGGCCTCGAGCAGGCCCTCGACCGTTTGGGCGGCGTGGACGAATTGGGTTGTCTGCGCGAATAACAGCCGACCCGCCTCAAGGGCCGCCGCTTCGCGCAGATCTGGATCGGGTGGCATTGTTTCAGGCATGGCGCGGGTTCAGACTTTCGCATCGATCGGGCGGCGCGGCTGCTGGCTCACGCCGCGCATGATGAACCATTGTTGCAAAATGGTCAGCGAGTTATTGACGCAATAATATAACACCAAACCGGCGGCGAAGCGACCGAGCATGAAGGTGAATATGACCGGCATGAACATCATCATTTTCGCCTGGGTCGGGTCGGGCGGCGGCGGGTTGAGTTTCTGTTGGCCCCACATCGTCAAACCCATGATAATGGGCAGCACGCCGAGATGCAGAAACGGCGAGAGCGTGCTCGGGTGGATCGGGATCAGGCCGAACAGGTTGAAAATATTGGTCGGGTCTTCGGCGGCGAGGTTGTGAATCCACAGAATAAACGGGGCATGGCGCATTCCGATCGAGATGAAAATCACCTTGTAGAGCGAAAAGAAAATCGGAATTTGCGGCAACATCGGCAGGCAGCCGGCGGCGGGGTTGACCCCTTCGGCCTTGTAGAGCGCCATGATCTCCTTTTGTTGCTGGACCGTGTCGTCCTTCAGACGCTCACGGATCGCCGCCACCTTGGGGGCGACGGCGCGCATCCGCCCCATCGAGCGGTAAGATGTGCGCACGAGCGGAAACAAAACGAGTTTCAGCACCACCGTGAAGACGATGATCGCGACTCCCATGTTGCCGAACACCGCGGCGAGATAATCGAGTGCGATGAAAATCGGCTTCGTCAGGAAGAAGAACCAGCCGAAATCGATCGCGCGTTCGAATACCGGTATATGATATTTCGTTTCATAGCGGTTCAGAATACTGAGTACTTTGGCCCCCGCGAACACGTGCAGCGTGGTCTCGGCGGTGGCACCGGGAGCGGCATCGATCGGCCTGGCCGTCATATAATCGACCTGCCAAGCGCCCTGTTTCGGGTCGTTGGCACGCGCCAGATAGCGGTAGGCGCCGGTCATTTCGGTGCCTTGGCTCGGGATCAGCGCGGTGAGCCAGTATTTGCCTGTGATACCGGCCCAGCCGCCAATGTCGGTTTCCTGAAATGCCGTGCCTGGCGCTTGCCCAACCTGCGGGTGCTTCGCGCCAGATTTCACGCCATCGTAGTCCATTTCATGCAGCGTCCCTTTGAACGCGCCGATGGGCCCTTTATGGAGGGTGAACGACCCTTCGACCGCGGGAAGATAATCGCGCCGAATGCGCGACCAGGGAAAGACCGAAATCGGCGCCGTGCCGGCATTTACGACACGTTGCTGCACCGTGAGCATATACTCGTTATCCACCGCGAGCAGCAGTTCATAAGTCACGCCCGCGGCATTGTTCCACGACAGCGTCACCGGATGATTGGGCGACAGCACGCCACCCGAACTTTTCCACAAGGTCTGCGGCCCGGGAACCGCGAGGGTCGAACCCGGAGCCGCGTCCCATCCGAATTGAACGTAGTATGATTTTTTCCCCGTTGGGCGAGAGAGTAGCTGCACCAGAGGTGACGATTTCGAGACCGATTCATGATAATGCGTGAGCACGAGATCATCGAGCCGGGCACCGAGCAGGCTCATCGAGCCTCTGATCGCCGGCGCATCTATTTTTAGACGAGGGGCAACCGTCGCTACCGCGGTGGCTTCGCCGGGAGCGCCCGGGGTGGCGTTTGATGGGGCGGCGTTTGACGGGGTGGCGTTTGACGGGGCGGTGCGTGATGCCCCCGTCGGGGTGTTCATTGTCGCGGCGTGGTGAGGCACCAGCGGCTTGACCGGTGGTTTGGGAAGGAAATAGCCGCCCACGACCTGGAACAACACCAGAATCGCAAGTGAGATCGAAATTGCATACAGGAGCCGGCGATTATCCATGGATTGTCATTTCGTCTCGGGTCGGAGGGAGGTGGGCGAGCGTGCGGTTGGTGGAGAAGCCTGGTCGGCGACCGGCGGGACCGGGTCAATCCCGCCCGGATGCCACGGATGGCACCTAAAAATGCGCTTTGCCGCGAGCAGACTGCCCCTGGCGGCACCGTGCATGGCCAGCGCCTCCATCGCATAGGCGCTGCATGAGGGATAGAACCGACACTGGCCGCCGAGCAGCGGCGAGGCGAGCAACTGATAGGCGCGAACCGCACCGCGGAGGGCACGGGTTTGTGGGTTCATGCCGAACCATCCGCAACCACGTCACTGCCGAGCGTCCGAGGTACCAGGGTGGCATTGAAAATGGTTTTCAGGGTCGCGCGCAACTCCGCGAAATCGACGGTGCCGCTATCCTTGCGGGCGATCAGCACGATATCGGCGCCGCGCAATGGCGAGCCTGCCCCGGCGCGGTCCGCGAGCTCGAGCCGGAACGCTTCGCGCAGCCGGCGTCGCGCGCGATTGCGACGCACCGCATCGCCGATTTTCCGGCTTGCCGTCAGCCCCATTCGGACCGCTGCCTCCGGCGAGGTGGCGTGGATCTGAACAACGACCCCGGGTCGCGCGACTTTGAGGCCTCGCGCGGCAGCGCGAAGGAAATCGGCCCGTTTCGGCAAAGACTCAAACTTAGCGCGCGGCATCGTCCTCTCCACAACCGGGACGTCGGCACCGGCGATCTGCACCAGGAATTAGGCCGACAAGCGCTTGCGGCCTTTGGCACGACGATTGGCCAGAACCTTGCGGCCGCCGACAGTTTCCATCCGCGAGCGGAAACCATGACGGCGCTTGCGAACGAGTTTGGATGGCTGATAAGTGCGCTTCACGATCTCTACTCCAACAAATCCCGATTGACGGGCCGGTCATAAACATATCACAAACAGGCGCAAGGCCGCCTTCCAGGGTGAGTGGCGACCGTCCCTCGACTGTCTTAAGCATTACGGGTCGCTCGCGTCAATAAACCGGACAGGCCCGAGGGCAGACTTGCCGAAACGTGATGCGGCTCGCACATTAGCGTCATGACATCACCCACGGCCCCATCGACGCGCACAGCCCTGGCCCTGCAGGGGGGCGGCTCCCACGGCGCCTATGCCTGGGGCGTGCTCGATGCGCTGCTTGAGGACGGATTCGAGTTCGATGCTGTTTGCGGCGTCTCCTCGGGCGCGATATTGGCGACCATGGCGGTGCAGGGGTTGGTGCGCGGCGGTTCGGCCGGCGGGCGGGCGGCCATGGCATTGTTCTGGGATCGGGTGGTCGCCACCAACATGTTCGCGCCGATCACCGGTCATCTTGACCGTTGGATGCCGGGTTTTGAAATCGGTCGCGAATTCGGCAACACCATCGCCATGCAAGGGATGTCGGCGCTGATGAATATGTTCGGCGCCGCCTCGATCAATCCGCTCGGCCATAATCCCCTTCGGCCAATCCTCGATGATCTGCTGGATGAAGACGCGCTCACCGACCCGCGGGCGAAGCGTCTGTTCATCGCGGCAACGGCGGTGGAGTCAGGTCGGCCACGAATTTTCAGCAATCACGAGATCACGGCCGAAGCTCTTTTGGCCTCATCATGTCTTCCCATGCTGTTTCCGCCGGTCACGATCGATGGAATCGACTATTGGGATGGCGCCTATTCCGGTAACCCGCCGCTGGCACCGCTGCTGGCGCTGAGCCCGGCACGACTGGTGCTGATCCGCGCGCAAAGCCGGTTGCGCGCCGGCGTGCCGAGCCAGACCGGCGATATTCTGAACCGTGTTCAGGAAATCGCCTTTCAGACCGCGATCGATGCCGAATGCGCGATGCTGCCGGCCGGGCTCGATTTTATCGAATACGCGGCCGATCAAGCGCTTGCCGGATTGACCCCGGAGTCGCGTGCCAATGCCGACCGCTCGTTCCTTGATCGATTGTTCGCGGCCGGCCGCAAGGCGGCCCGGTGACCGGCAGGCTTGAGATGAGACAATGAACACCAGGCTCGGCGTGCCCCAATGATCGCCGTGCGGCCATGCTGAACCCTGCGGCAACAAGGCCACGGCGGGCGCGCCACAGCCTGTCCGCCCGACTGCTGTGGTTGACCGTCGCGGTGACCCTGATCGTCGAAGTCATGATCCTGCTGCCCAGCCTGGGCCGTGAACGCATCGCCTGGCTGACGAACCGGGTGACCGAGGCGCATCTTGCCGCCCTCACGGTGTCGACCGCGCCGCACGGCGTGGTGGATCTGTCCACCCGCAACGAATTGCTGCGGCTTTCCGGTACCGAAGCGATCCGGTTGGTCGAAGGCGGGCGGAGCATCCTGGTGTTGCCGCCGCGCGGCACGGTGCACGCCGAAGGACAGATCAACATCGCCCACGAAACCCTGATCGGCTCGATGTTTCGCGCCGTCGCGGTGCTGATGAACCTCGAACCGACCGATATCCTCGTGACCTCGCCGAGTCCGCTGCAAAAAGGCGTCATCGTGCAAATCGTGGTGCACAATCCGATCCTGGCCGATCATCTGCGTCGCTACGTCGAACATATCGCCGCCCTCTCGGTCGCCATCGCGTTGCTCACCGGGTTAATGGTATTTCTCGCGCTCGACCGGTTGCTCGTGCTGCCGATGCGGCGGCTGACCGAAAGCATCGCCACCTTTCGGGCCGACCCCGAACATGCCGCCCCGCTGGCGATGCCGCCGCGCAAACGCTTCCGCGACGATGAAATCGCCCTCGCGGCCAGTGAGCTCGCATCGATGCAAACCGAACTGCGTGCCGCCCTCTGGCGTAACGCGAGGCTGGCGGCACTCGGCACAGCGGTGGCCAAGATCAGCCACGATCTGCGCAATATCCTGGCCTCTGCGCTGCTCGTCGCCGACCGTCTGTCCGGCAGTACCGACCCTGGCACACGGCGCGCGGCGACCACCCTCGTCACCGCCGTCGAACGGGCAACCGAACTGGTGACCAAAACCCTCACGTTCGCGCGAGAGGGCCCGCCAGCCTTGCTTCGGGCGGCTTTCCCACTGGCCGATCTGGTCGGCGAAGTCGCCGAACAAGTGACGGCTCAGGCCGAAACCGTTACCATCAAAGCCGATATTCCGGCCGGTCTGGCCCCCCCGCTCGACCGCAGCCAAATGTTCCGCGCCCTGTTCAACCTGACGCGCAACGCCGCCGAAGCCGGCGCCTCGCACATTACCGTGCGGGCGCGCTGCGATGGCGCAATGGTGACAATCGACATCGAGGACGATGGACCCGGCCTACCTGAACAAGCACGCGCCAACCTGTTTCGCCCCTTCACCGGATCGGCCCGGCGCGGCGGCACCGGCCTCGGTCTCGCCATCGCTCGCGACCTCGTGCGCGCCCACGGTGGCGACCTCGACCTCGTCGCCACCAGCGCTCATGGCACCTTGTTCCGCATCACGCTTCCGACCGAGATGGTGTGACCGGTATTACGCTCGTCTCCAGACCGGCTCCTTCATTGCGGCCACGAAGGCGGCGTGGACCGCCTGTTCGTCGTCACTGACGGTCATGCGCCGCGGGGTTCGTTCACCGCTTTGCTGATATTCCACCAAGGTCAAACCCTCGTCGGCAACCAGGTCGAAACCGCGTTGCCGCCCACCGGTGAGTTCGACATAGACCGCCGCGAGCAATTTGCAGTCGAGCAAGGCATTATGGGTGGTTCGCGCCGAGATATCGATTTCAAAGCGGCGGCACAGGGCATCGAGGCTGTTGGGCATGCCGGGAAAGCGCAGTTTGGCGAGAGCCAATGTATCGATCATCCGTGACCGGCCGAGGGGTTTCCGTCCGATCCGGCCGAGTTCAGCATCGAGAAACCCGAAATCGAAAGCGGCGTTATGCGCGATCAGCGGCGCGTCGCCGAAGAACGCCAGCAGGTCATCGGCGATATCGGCAAATTTCGGCTTGCCGGCAATATCGATGCTGGTGATGCCGTGGATTCGACTGGCTTCGGCGGGAATGTCGCGTTGCGGGTCGATCAGCCGGTGAAACACCCGATCGGTCGGGAGGTCGTTATGCAATTCGATCGCCGCAATCTCGACGATCCGGTCGCCATGCAGTGGATCGAGGCCAGTGGTTTCAGTGTCAAATAATACCGCACGGGTCATGGCACCGGCATGCACCCTGCGCCGCGTCAAGGCAACACGAAAAACAGCGGCCAACCGGCCCGTCTCAGTGGTTCAATAACACAGTCGGCTTTAGAGCGTTATGCTTTCAGCCTAACGCTCTAGCTCTATGTTTTTTCGAGCGATTTCATGCGATTATGTTGCCGCTGCCGCGTCAACTTAATCGCATATCGCTCTAGATTGGGGCGGCAAAGCGTCCGGATGTGATCGGGTCAAACGTAACGTTTGATCAGCCGCTCAACCACACGAACCATTTGACCGCGTGAGAGGCCCGTCAAAACCACCACGTCCGACCGCCGCCGTTTTTCGGCGTCCGGCATTTGCTGCGCGATGATCCGGTTGATCTCGGCAGGGGTCAATCCACGCCGGCGCACCCGCGTGATCTGCACCGATTTCGGTGCGGAGACCGTCACCGTCAGATCGACCCGTGCATCCCCGCCGGTTTCGAACAGGAGGGGAATATCGAGGACCACCACCTTAACCCGCCGCCGCCGCGCTGCCGCCAGAAACCGTCCCTCGGCGCGCCGCACCAGCCGGTGCATGATCGCCTCCAACCGCCGCTTCGCGTCCGGATCAGTCAGGATAATGCCCCGCAACGCCGCCCGGTCGAGTACCCCGGCGGTGACGACACCCGGAAATGCGGCGGCGATCGAGGCAATGGCCGGTCCCGCAGGCGCCTGCAGCGCCCGCACCGTTGCATCGGCGTCGAACACCGGGATTCTATGCCTTCGAAATACCCCGGCGACGGTCGTTTTCCCCATGCCGATGCCGCCGGTCAGGCCGATAATTTTCATGCCATCAGATCGGCCGCAACGATCCGGTACAAATCGTCGTCAACGGTTGGCGTTACCCCGAACCAGGCCGAGAACCCCGGTACCGCCTGATGGAGCAGCATGCCCAAGCCTTCGACCGTCCGCAGCCCGCGCACCTGCGCCGCGGCCAGAAGCGCGGTCTGCAACGGCACGTACACGATGTCCGCCACCACAAGGCCAGCCGATGCCTGACGTAACGACAGATCAAGCGGCGGCTGCCCCTTCATGCCGAGCGACGTGGTGTTTACCACCAGGGCATGATCTGCGAGTGCCGTGTCTCGTGCAACCCAATCGAGCCAACGGCACCCAATAACCTCTGCGAGCGCCATCGCCCGCTCGGCGGATCGGTTGCACACCGTCACCGTCGCACCCGCCTCGCTCAACGCGACCCCGATCGCCCGCGCAGCGCCACCCGCGCCCAGCAGGAGCGCAGGTCCCGCTGCCGGATCGACTCCATGCGCCCGCAAATTGGCGATGAAGCCGGTTCCATCGGTATTGTCCCCGACGATGACCCCATCACGAAACATCAGCGTATTCACAGCGCCGGCCCGCTGCGCGCCATCCGTGATCCGATCACACACCGCGAACGCCGCTTCCTTGTGCGGAATCGTGACATTGGCGCCCGCGAATCCCATCCGCACGAGCGCCCGCGCGCAGGCGGCAAAATCGGCCGGGCGAACCGCCAGCGGCAGATAGGCGCCATCGATGCCATATCGCTCCAGCCATGCGCCATGAAGCCGCGGCGAACGGGAATGGGCGACCGGCCATCCGATCACCCCGGCAAGTCGTGCATGGCCGGTCAGATACATGCCCCGATCCGACCACGAAGCGCGTGGCGGGGCAAGCCTTCCCGATCGGCTGACCGGCATTGACAGATGATGTGCCGGTGCGAAGAGATCGGTTCTCATTTCCGGGAGTCGATCGCGACGATGTATCCTGCCATCCTGACCCTATCCTGCCACAATCGCCCCGGCATCGTCGGCGCTGTCGGTAATTTTCTGTTCGATCACGGGCTCGACATCCGTGAGGCCCAGCAGTTCGACGATCGTGCCAGCGGACAGTTCTTCATGCGCGTCGTGTTCGCGCCGCTCGATGCCAACCAACCCGCGGCACCCGTCGATTTCACGCCGGTCGCCGATACGTTCGGCATGGCGTGGTCGATCACCCCGCTGTCGCACCGGCCGCGCACCATCATTCTGGTCTCCCGCTTCGACCATTGCCTCGTCGATCTGCTCTACCGCCAACGCACCGGCGAACTGCCGATGACCATCGCCGGTATCATCGCCAACCATAAGCGCGAGACCTATGAGCACCTCGATCTCGACGGTATCCCGTTTCATTTCATGCCGATCACGGCGGATACGAAAATGGAACAGGAAGGTGAGATCTGGCGCCTGGTCCGCGAATCAGGTGCGGAGCTCGTTATCCTCGCTCGCTACATGCAGGTTCTGTCCGACGCGCTGGTCGCCAAACTCGCCGGCCGCTGCATCAATATCCACCACTCGTTCCTGCCCGGCTTCAAAGGCGCGAAACCCTATCATCAGGCTTACGCGCGCGGCGTCAAACTGATCGGCGCGACGGCCCATTACGTTACGACCGCGCTCGATGAGGGGCCGATCATCGAACAGGACGTCGAACGGATCTCTCACGGGGACACGCCAGAAGCGCTGGTTCGCAAGGGGCGTGACATCGAACGACGCGTCCTCGCGCGCGCCGTGCTGCACCATCTTGAGCGACGTGTCTTCGTTAGTGGCAGCAAGACCGTCGTGTTTAGTGGCTGAAGTGGCTGAATTCGATTACGTCGCGGATTGAGCGTTCTTTTGGCATCACGCCACGACAGACCAGTTTACACCGAGGATCACCGAACCAGCTTATGACAACGCCGTTACGCTTCGCCTCTGGTAGTCTCGTGGTCGGCATCGTGGTGGTCGGGGTCAAGGCCGCGGCGTGGCAGGTCAGCGGCTCGGCGGCGCTCTATTCCGATGCGTTGGAATCGCTGGTCAACGTGTTCGCCGCACTGATGGTGATTTTCGCGCTGCGCACCGCGGCAAAGCCGGCCGATATCGAACATCCCTATGGCCACGCCAAGGCCGAGTTGCTCAGTGCGGTCGCCGAGGGTGGTTTGATCGTCTTTGCGGCCGTCCTGATTCTCGAACGTGCCGGCGAAACAATCCTCGCCCCCCATCTGCCGCATCATCCCTGGCTCGGTCTTGCGCTCAATGCCAGCGGTGGTGTCATCAATGCCGTCTGGGCAGGGGTTCTCGGCCGCTCCGGTGCCGCCCGGCGCTACCCGGCCATCGCGGCCGATCAGGCGCATCTGATCGCCGATGTCATCACCACCATCGGCATCGTTGCCGGCCTGTCACTTGCCGTTCTGGCCAATATCCCGGTTCTCGATCCGCTGATCGCGATCGGCATTGCCATCCAGATCGCCGTGATCGGCGGTCGTACCATTCTGAATTCACTCAGCCTTCTGCTCGACCGTGCCCCCCCGCAAGATATCGTCGCCCGGATCAACAGCCTGGTGAGCACCCATGCCACCGGCGCGATCGAGGCCCACGACATGCGGATGCGCCAGGCCGGCCGCTCCAGTTTTCTCGAGTTTCATCTTGTTGTCCCCGGCACGATGACGGTCGCAGAATCCCACATTATATGCGATCGGATCGAGGCGGCATTGAAACAGGAAATGCCCGGCGTCATCATCACGATCCACGTCGAACCCGATTACAAGGCAAAACACCAGGGCATCCTGGTCGGATGAAGGACAACACCATGCTCAGACTTGATCGCATCGTCACCCGTGGTGGTGACAACGGCGAAACCTCACTGGCCGACGGTTCGCGCCTACCCAAGCACCACCCCCGCATCGCCGCCCTCGGCGCGCTGGACGAGACCAATACGGCCATCGGATCACTTCGCGTCGTTTGCAAGGATCGCCCGGAGGTCGATGATCTCCTCGCGCGTATCCAGAACGATCTGTTCGACCTCGGCGCCGCCCTCGCCATCCAAGGCGCCATCGGTCGAGGGCCCGCTCTCACCGAGGACTACCTGGTGAAGCTGGAAGATGCCGCCAAAACCCTCAACGACTCCATCGAACCGCTGCGCAGCTTCGTCTTGCCGGGCGGCACCGAGGCGGCCGCCCGCGCCCATCTTGCCCGCACCGTTGCGCGTCGCGCCGAGCGCGATCTCGCCACCCTCGCCGCCGCGGAGCCGATCGCGCCGATCCTGATCCCGTATATCAACCGCCTGTCGGACGTCATGTTCATCCTCGCCCGCCGGCTCAACGATAACGGCAAGGCAGATATACTTTGGGTGCCAGGAGGCCGATAAATCCGACCCTATCCGATGATCCGCAGCGAAGAAGCCGGTTGGCGCGGCGCACAATCGTGCTTTGCCGCCGGATCATCCCCGGAACGCGGGATACCAGGGAGCGCGATATGAGTAGTTTGCAGGATTATCCGATCGCCGTGGTTGATGATGATTATGCGACCGAGTCGGCGGCGGGGCGGGTGGTCCGGGCGTTGGTGGCCGCGTTTGAAGCGCGTGGTCATGCAGTCATGGCTGGGCTCACGGTCGATGACGCGCGAGCGGGGCGGGTGCTCTACACCGGCTTGTCGGCGGTGCTGGTCTCGATCGACGGGTTCGCCGATCGCGATGCGCTGATCGAGGCGCTGGACCGGATCGTGACGCTGGCCTTGGCGCGGGCGCCGGATCTGCCGGTGTTCCTGTATGGCGAGCGGCGGATGCCCGATGATCCGCCGGTGGCGCTGATGGAGCGGATCGACGGCTATCTCTATCTGCACGAGGACAGTCCGGCGTTCATGGCGGGCTATGTGTCGAGCGCCATTCACCGGTATCTCGATGCGATGCTGCCGCCGTTTTTCAAGGCATTGGTGCGCTATACGGATGCGGCGAAATACTCCTGGCATACGCCTGGCCATGGCGGCGGGGTCGCGTTCATGCGATCGCCGGTGGGGCAGGCGTTTCATCGGTTTTTCGGTGAAACCACGCTGCGGGCGGATTTGTCGGTTTCGGTGCCTGAACTGGGTTCACTGCTCGATCACATCGGGCCGGTCCGCGAAGCTGAACGTGAAGCGGCGCAGAGTTTCGGTGCGGATTCGACGTTTTTCGTCACCAACGGAACCTCGAGCGCCAACAAGATCGTCTGGAGCGGGTTGGTCGGGCCGGGTGATACCGTTCTGGTCGATCGGAACTGCCACAAATCGATCGTGCATGCGCTGATCATGACCGGGGCGCGGCCGATCTATCTGCGGCCCAGCCGCAATGCGTATGGTATCATCGGCCCAATCCCGCGCGAACAGTTCGAGGCGCAGGCCCTCTCCGCGCAAGCGGGCGGGCGGCTTCGAATGGCGAGCGTGACCAACTCGACCTATGACGGGCTATGCATCAATGCCGACGCGGTGAAGCTGGCGCTGGCACCGGTGGCCGATGCCGTGCATTTCGACGAGGCGTGGCTGGCACAGGCGCATTTTCACGAGTTCTACCGCGGCTTCTACGCGATGAGCGATGGGGCGGGACCCGTGGCGCCGCTGGTGTTTTCCACCCAGTCGACCCACAAGGTGCTCGCCGCGTTTTCCCAATCCTCGATGGTGCATCTGAAGGAGGGACTGGTCCAGAAACTCGATCCCGACCGGTTCAACGAGGCCTTCATGATGCATTCCTCGACATCCCCCTGGTATGGCATCATCGCCTCCTGTGACGTCGCGGCTCGGATGATGCGCGGTGCGGCCGGTCGCACCCTGGTCGATGAAACCCTCCGCGAAGCCGCGGCATTTCGCCGCAGCGTCGCACAACTCGGCGACACTTTTGCCGGACGTGGCAACTGGTGGTTCAAGCTCTGGGAACCGGCCGGTGCCGGTTTGGATCAGAGTGACTGGGTTCTGAAACCGGGCGATCCGTGGCACGGCTTTGCCGACATCACCGACGATTTCTCGCTGCTCGACCCGATGAAAGTAACGATACTCTGCCCCGGTCTGGGCGATGAGGCGGGGATTCCGGCGCCGATCGTCGCAAAATTCCTGTGGTCACGCGGCATTGTCGTCGAGAAGATCGGCACGTATCATTTTCTGATCCTGTTCACCCTCGGTGTCTCGCGCGGCAAATGGAGCAATCTCGTGACCGAGCTGCTGGCCTTCCGCGCTCATTACGAGGCCAACACGCCGCTCGCCGATGTCATGCCTGACCTATCGCGGGTGTCGCGCGGCTACGAGCACATGGGCCTGCGCGATCTCTGCGCCGCACAGCATCGCGTCTATCAAGCCGGCCACGTGCTCGCGATCCAGAACGCCATGTTCGAGACCTTGCCTGAACAGGTGCTCACCCCCCAGCAAGCCCACGCCGAACTGGCCGGCGGACGGATCGAACAAGTACCGCTCGATGCGCTGCAAGGCCGGGTGCTCGCGCGGATGGTGGTGCCTTATCCGCCGGGCATCGCCCTCATCGTGCCCGGTGAGCGTGTCTCCTCGCCACTGATCGTCGAATACCTCGCCTTCGCCGCCGCATGGGACCGGCAGTTTCCGGGTTTCGAGACCGACATCCACGGGGTTCGCAAAGACGCGTCAGGCAATTACCTGCTCGATTGCACCTGTCGCTGACCCGCGGCCAGATTGTTCAGAATCGGGCACTCTGGCCGCGCATCGCCGGGACAGTGCGCGGCCAGCTGCCGCAGCTGCGCCGCCATCGCCTGCAATCCGGCCACTTTCGCGTCCAACGCGGCCAGATGCGCCAGCGCGATCGCCTTCACCTCCGCCGAGGGGCGATTCCGGTCGCGCCATAACGACAGCAACACCCGGATATCCGCGATCGAAAACCCCAGATCCCGTGCCCGATGAATAAATCCAAGTTCATGAACCTGCCGCGCATCGTAGAAGCGGTAGTTGTTGTCACCCCGTATCGGCGGCGCGATCAGCCCGACCGATTCGTAATGCCTGATCATCTTGGCCGAAACGCCACTTTCCGCCGCCGCCTCGCCAATCGTCAAACGCTCGCCCATGATTGATGTCCCCCGATGGTGGGTATGTAACGCAGTCAGCAAGGCCAAGGGGCAGAAACCCGTTGTTAGAGCGATAGGCGATTAAGTTGACGCGGCAGCGGCAACATCATCGCATGACATCGCTCGAAAAAACATAGAGCTAGAGCGTTAAGCTGAAAGCATAACGCTCTAGCTACGGGCAATGATCAGGTAGAGCGAAGCCGCGCTGTAGGCGAGGCCGAAGCCGGCACCGGGGCCGATGATCCAACCACGCATGATGCCGGTCATCACGCCGGTATCGATCGTCTGCCGGCCGCGCGCGAGGCCGGCGCCGGCCATCGCGCCGATCAGGGATTGATTCATCGAGGTGAAATCGCCCAACCCGACCGCACCGAGCACCACCAGCGCCTGCACCATCTGTGCCGCGGTGGCCATTTTCAGATCCATCCGCACCACGTCGAACGCAACGCGTTCAAGCAGCGGTCGCCCCCAGGTCAGCACGCCGGCCGCAAGACCCACCCCCCCGATCGCTCCGGCGACCAGCGGCCCCGACAGATGCACCGTCAGAAAAACCGCCGTCGCATTCGAAACGTCATTCGCCCCCATGGTCAGCGACGCGACGGCCCCGACCGACACCAGCGCGGTGCCGATCAACCCGGTCGCACCACCCCGGTTGAACGCCGGCACGCGGTCGAACAGGCGGGTGAACATAAATCCCAGGCCGCACGCCACAACCGGTGCCAGCACCCACAGCGCCGCCAGATGCTCAATCGCCCGCCAGTCGATCCCCAGGCCGAGCGGCAAGGCGGTGCCGATCAGCGCGAACACCATGATCTGGATCGTCGAGGTCGGGATCCGCGCGCGCGTGAATAGCGTGGTGAGACCGAACGCCACGCCAAGCACGATGATCGCGCCCGCCGCACTCAACGGGCCCTTAACGATGCCATGGCCGACATGGTCGAGCACCTGATGACTGAGCATCACGGCTCCGACCAGCGTCATTCCCGCCATCAGGCCAAGTGCCGGGCGAAGCGCAATACTGCCGCTCGCATAGGGCATCCCCATGCAGGCGCCGGTGTAGTGGGCGCCCATGCTCCAGGCGAACCCGAGCGCGAGGGCCACCAATACCAGGGTTGCCAGCATCAGTGTGATCCGGAGGGAGTTTTATCGCTCATGCCGATCGTCAATCCCATCATCGGGCCGCGCTGCCAAGCGCAGATAGCGCGCGGCGAGGCGCGGCAGCACCAGCAGGGTCAATATCGTCGTGCTGGCCAATCCGCCCAGAATAACAATCGCCATCGGCCCCTCGATTTCATCGCCCGGCGAACCCGCCGCGAGGGCAAGCGGCAAGAGCCCGATCGCGGTGACCGTCGCGGTGATCAGAATCGCGGGTAATCGGTCCATCGCCCCCTGCCGTGCGGTCGCGGCGGACCAGGTCAGCCCCTCCTGGCGCACCAGCCGCCCGTAATGGATCAAGAGGAGCAGCCCGTTGCGAAGCGACAGGCCGATCAATGTGACCAGCCCGACCATCGCGCCGAGGCTGAGTGTGCCGTCCAGGCATAACCACGCCGCCCCGATCCCGCCGGCTAGCGCCACCGGCAGGCCGAGCACCATGACCGCCACAGCCCGTGCCTCGCCGAATGCCAGGCCGAGCAGCACAAGAATGATCACGAGCGCAATCCCGGCATGGAGCAACAGGGAGTAGCGTGCCGCCGCGCCCGCCACCGCGCTGCCGCCATAGGTCACATAATCATCGCCGCTCAGATGCCGCGCCGCGATTCGCCGCTTGACCGCAGCCAGTACCATAGCACCCTGCCCGGGTGACACCTGCACCGTCACCACTTGCACCTGCCGGCCGGCGTTGTGCAGAATGAGCGCGGGCGCCGTGGTCTGGCTGATCCGCGCCACCGCGCCGAGCGGCACCACCCGCCCCCCCACGCCACCGATCGGCAGCGTCGCAAGGCTCGCCGGGTCGGCACGGTCGGCGCGCGGCA
This sequence comes from Acidiphilium sp., assembly GCF_049977125.1. Taxonomy (NCBI): domain Bacteria; kingdom Pseudomonadati; phylum Pseudomonadota; class Alphaproteobacteria; order Acetobacterales; family Acidocellaceae; genus Acidiphilium; species Acidiphilium sp. The sequence goes on from NZ_JBMFGY010000026.1 coordinate 16,479, forward strand.
GCGTCACAACGATCGGCTCGAGCGCGATGCCCCGATACACCGCCCCGACCTGATCCCCGGCATAGCCCGCGCGTATCGCCGACAGCATCCCCCGCGCGGTCACGCCATAACGCAGCATCGCCGCACGGTCGGGTGCGATTGACAGCACCGGCGTATCCGGCGGTGCCGCAACCGACGCGGCGACGACGCCGGGGATGTTGGCAATCCCGCGGGCGATCCGCCCGGCATCATACGAAATAGCAGCCAGATCGGTGCCATAGATCGAAATCACCAGTGGCGCGGCGAAACCGGAGAGGCTTTCATGGATACGTTCGGTCAGAAAACTGTTGTTCCACCAGCGCAAACCCGGCACGGAGTCGATTGCCGCCATGATAAGCCGTTCCGCCGCGGCGCTATGGGCATTACCCGACTGACTGAGCGTGATATCGACCTCCGCCTTGTTGACGCCGGGATGACCGTTGCCGAGGCTCGCGCGGCCGATATGCTCGACCACATCGGCCACCTCAGGCAACGGCGCGAGTTTCGCATAAACCTGCCGCCCGATCGTGAGCATCGTGTCGATCGAGGTTCCGGGAGCGGCAAGATAATGCGCGATCATATCCTGCTCGCGGAATTGCGGCAGAAACCGCACCCGCAGCAGTGGCAGGCTCGCCATCAGGCCGATCACCAGGATAACGAGAACGATCGCCGCCCCCCGCCCGCCGCGCGCGGTGCGGTCCAGAACCCGGCCATAGAGGCGGCGAGCAACCGCCATCGGTACCGCATCCCGTCCTGATGGGCGACGCACCAGAAGCAAGGCCGCGAGTGCCGGCGTCAGAGTCAACGCCACCAGCAACGAGGCAAAAATCGCCGCCAGATACGCAATGCCGAGCGGTGCGAACAAACGCCCCGCGACGCCACCCAGCACGAGCACCGGCGTGAACATCACCGCCACGCTCAGCGTGGCGAACACGATCGCGCTACGCACCTCGACCGAGGCGCGCAGGATCACCCGCAGCGCTGGAACGGGCGGTACCCGCGCACGATTTTCGATCAGACGGCGATTGATGGCTTCGACATCGACCACGGCATCATCGACGATCTCGCCCAGAGCGATGGCCAGCCCGGCCAGCGCCATCGTGTTCAACGTGATGCCGAGCGCGTCCAGCACCATTGTGGCCATCAGCAAGGCCACCGGAATCGAGATGAACGAGATCAACGCGATCCGCCAGTTCCGCAGCGTAAGCAGCAGAACGAGCAGGATCAATCCGGCCCCGATGAGCAGCACCCGGCCCAAATCGGCGAGAGCCTCCCGCACGAATGCCGAGGGTGCCAGCGCATGCGGATCGACCCGGATGCCCTGTCGCTCCAGCCCCGGGGTCAGCCGTGCCAGCGCAACTTCGGCTCCATGCGCGACATCCAGCGTGTTGGCCCCGGATAACGAGGAGACGATCAACAGCAACCCGGGTTTGCCGTGAACCAGCGCCGCACCGTAGCGCGGTGCCGGCGCCGTCACGATCCGCGCGACGGCACCGAGTCCGAGCGGCACACCCTGGCGCACCCCCAGGAAACTATCGGCGAGCGCGGCAGCGTCACGGGTCTGGCCGTGGGTGTCGAGCAGGAGTTGCTGATTACCCGTATCGATGAACCCGCCGCCCAGCACGGCACTCGCCGCGTGAGCCGCCCTCGCGACCGCGCCCAGGCTGAAACCACTCGCGATCAGCGCCGCCGGCCGCAGTCGGACCTGCAGTTGCGGCAGCGCAAGCCCGAACACCACGACATTCGCGACACCCGGCACCGCCCGCAGCGCCGGCCGGATCACGGTTTCCGTCATCGTGCTGAGACGCATCAGGCTCATCCCTGGCGCGTCGAGCCCGATCTCGACGGCCGTGCCGGTGGCCGACTGCATCGGCATGATCACCGGCACCGCGCCATGCGGCAGCGTTGCCGCGAGGCTGGCCAGCCGTCCGGCAACGCGCTCCCGATCGCGATCGACATCGGTGCCGCCGTGAAACACCAGATCGATCACCGAAATTCCCGCCGCCGATTGCGAGCGCACACTGGCCAGCCCCGGCATGCCGCCCAGTCCCGGTTCGAGCCGGTCGGTGATCGCCTGCTCCACCTCGCGCGGATCGAGTCCCGGCGCGTCGGTCTGGATCTGAACGCTCGGAGGGGTGAATTGCGGAAACACCCCGTAATGCGCGTGCGGCAGCGCCGCCGCCGCGCGCAATGCCACTCCGGCCACCGCCAGCACCACCACGATCCGGTAGCGTAGCGACAGGCGAATGATTGTTTCAATCATCGTCGGGCCGCACGTGATCGGTTTGCGCCGCGTTGATCGACAGCAGCAGCCCGGCCCCACCCACCGCCACCGGCTTTCCCTGTGGCAGCACCGTCTTCGACACGAAATAGCCGCGCAAATCCCCGTGTACGCGCACTGGATCGGTCAGAGGGATCGGCGTCAATCGAAACTTTCCCGGGGCCATCTCGACAAATACCGCTGAACCGCGGCGCCGATAAATCACCGCCGATGCCGGCACGATGGCGCCGGTCTGCGCCGCCTTGTCCCGCAGTTGCACCGCGAGCGGCAGACCCGCCGGCAGCAACGGTCCGCTGTAATACAATCCTTGCCCGACCAGCCCCGTTGGCACCCGCCCCGACGTGCCGAGGAACCGGAGAATGACGGTTCGGCCGCCGAAATCGCGTGCCGTCGCCGTGCGTGAGGGTGACCGCAACGACGTCATGCCGAGGCTGAGTTCGACCAAAGCGGCCTTGCCCAGGGCGATGGCCGCGACCGGCCCGGTCGGGCGCGTGATCACCGCCGCGATCGCTGCGCCGTAGCGTGTCACGGCCTGTGCATGTAGTGCCGCGAGGTTCGAGGCCGCGGACGCCTGCGCCGCCTGCGCCCGCTCCAGACTCGCCGCCGACACATTGTGGCCGGCCCGATAGAGAGCTTCCGTGCGCGCCAGATCAGTTGCGGTCAGCCGTGCCTGCACCTCCGCCGTGATCAGCGCGAACCGCAGCGCCAGCAGCCGTGACGGGTCCTGCACCACGCCATCGGCATCCCGCACCGGCCAATAGCGGATCAGCGGCAACCGGGCGGTCACGACGCCACCCGCCGCCGCCGCCGGCGCCGCGATCGTGACGCTCCGCGCCGACGCACCCGAGGGAAAAAAAACGAGCAGCGCCAATAAATACCGCCTGATCATGATCATCTCGTCAGCAATCGTTGATGGGTCGCGTCTTCGAGCTGCCCCAGCGCGGCACGTTCCTGAGCGCGCGCGGTCAATGCCTCCTGAAACGCAAAATCGGCACTCTGCCGCGCACCGAGCCAGCGCAACCGGCCGATCGCCCCGGCGCGGAACGCCTGATCCGCCTCGGCCACCGCCCGATCAGCACGACGCACGCTCCGATCGGCGGCAAGCGCCACGACCCGGCTGGTCCGCCAGTCGCGCCGCGCCTGATCGATCTGCGCCAGTACCTGGGCCTGCGCCGCCTCGAACCGGGCGGCGGCCAATCGGCGCTGCGCCCGTGCCGTCGCGATCGGCCCCTGATTCTGGTTGAACACCGGCAGCGGCAGCGACAGGGCGAGCAGAAATTTATTGGCGCCCTCGTCGTAATGATAACCAGGTCCGATCGTAAATCCCGGATATTGCCGATCGATCGCCAGCCGCAGCCCGTCCTGCGCCGCCTGATACTGTGCCAGCGCCGCAATCACCACCGGCCGGTCAACCAGGGCAACCCGCACCATGGTGGTCAGATGGCGCGGCGCCACCACCCGGTGGAATGCCGCCAGATCGAGCGGAATCCCCTCCAGCGCCGCCGCCGGCATGCCGATCGCCGCGGCCAGAACCGTCATCGCCAGGGCCTGCCGTCGCACCGCCTCGACGGCGGCGAAGCGCGCCTGCGCCGCCGACAGTCGCGCGCTGGTCACCACCGGCGTCGCAATCATGCCGGCAGCCTCCCGCTGTGCCAGAACCCGCACCACGGCGGTTGCGTTCGCCGCCGCGCGCGCTGCCAACCGTGCCTGCGCCCGTGTCTGCCAAACACCAAGCAGGGCGTCGCGAACCCGTGCCCGTTCCCGCCAGGCCGCCGACATAATCGCGGCCCGCGCCGCCGCGATCCGTGCTCGCGCCGCCGCCGATGCCGCCGCCCGCGACCCGAAACTGCTCACCACGAAATCGACGATCGGGCCGATCTTGATCGGCGAGGGCAGCCCGGCGGCGGTATCATAGGTCGGGCTCAGCCCCAGCACCGGATTAGGGATCGCCCGCACCGAGATCAAATGACCCCTCGCCACCGCCGCGGCCGCCACCGCGATCCGCAGATCGGGCCGCTCGTACACCGCCACCAGGGTCAGAGTGCCGATGCGCCACCGCGGCGCCGGATGCCCCAGCGCCGTGAGAAACCGCGTCAATCCCGGATCATCGAGCCGCCGCGCGTCAAGGCGCGTCGCCCGCGCCACCGGATCGATCGGCTGGGGCACATACCGCGCGCAGCTCGCCAGCACCACCGGCAGCGCCAGCCCGACCAAACCCAGCCTTGCATTCAAGCCCTTCATTTCGCCACCAGCCCTAGCCGGCCCATCTGACGGTTTCCGAACCGCCACCTGACGAAATCGTCAGACACGGCGTTTTGTTCAGGCCGTCACAAGCGGAAGACGCAGGATCACCGTGGTGCCAACACCCGTCGTGCTCTGGATCGCGACACTGCCGCCATGCAGCGCTGCAATGCTGCGCACCACGGCCAAGCCAAGACCGACATTGCCGCTCCGGCTCGACCGGGCCGGATCGGCTCGATAGAACCGGTCAAAGACATGCGGCAAATGCATGGCGGCAATGCCGCAACCGGTGTCGGTGACGGCAACCTGCAGCATCCCCGGTGCATCGGGTGCGGCCGTCACGCTCACCCTGCCGCCACGCGGCGTATGCGCGATCGCGTTGGCGACCAGATTACCGACCGCCTGCTGAAACAAAGTGCGATCGACCTGTGCCACCAACCGCGCCGGACCCGGCGGGATCAGGCTGATACCGGCATCAGCCGCCGCCGGCTCGTAGAACTCGACAATCGCGGACAGCGCGACATCGAGGTTCAGCCCCTCGCATTGTGGCACCACCCCGGCACTTTCGGCGCGTGCCAGGAACAGCAGACTATGAATAACCCGGTTGATCCGCCCACATTCCTCCAGCGCCGAGCCCAGCACATCCCGATAGGCCGCAGCGCTGCGCGTCCGGCCGAGAGCGACCTCGAGCTCGCCGCGCAAATTGTTGATCGGCGTGCGCAGCTCATGCGCGACATCGGCGGAAAACTGCGAAACCTGATTGAACGAGGCTTCGAGCCGATCGAGCATGTCGTTGAAGGTTTCCGCCAACGCTTGCAATTCGCCCGGCAGACCCGCGACGTCGAGGCGCTCATGCAGCGTTGTGGCGCGCATCCGCCGCGCGGCGGCGATAATTCGCGCCACCGGCCGCATTCCGCTGCTGGCGATGGCATAACCGATCGCGCTGCACAGGCCGAGGGCCACGATCAGGACGAGTTGCAGCCGCTCCCGGTCACTGACCAGCACACGCTGATCATGGCTGAGATCGATCGCAACCTGAAGGACCGCCGAGCCGGCGGGCCCGCGCCGCACCCGTTCGCTCAGGGTTTCGAACATCTGGCCGGTCTCGGTCTGCACGCGGCCGATCACCGTTTGTCCGAGCGGTAACGCCAGCAGCGCGGGAAAACCGACCAACGGCACCGACCGATCCATCCCCGTGGTCTGGAGCATGACGCGGCCATCCGGCGCGATGACCCTGACCTCGATCAACGCAGGGCGCGGGACCCCGGATTGAGTGGGCAACGCCACGCCATCGGGCACGGCGCGCAGCAACAGGCGCAGCGTCGCGGCGGTGTCGGTGAGAATCCGTCGGTTCTCCGCCCGCAGATTCCCCGCGACCGTGCCATACAGCACCCCGGTCGCGACCAGCACCAAAAGAAACGCGGTCGCAGCGTACCAGGCGGTCATCCGGATCACGATCGATCCGGCATCGCGCGATCGCGCCGTGCGGCTTGGCCCCGATGGCGGCGGCTCAGCGCCGGGATCGGTCTTCAAGCACATATCCGATACCGCGCACCGTATGGATCAACCGTGCCGCGAACGGGTCGTCCACCTTCGCCCGCAACCGATGCATATGGACGTCAACCACATTGGCCCCGCTGTCGAAATTAATATCCCACACTTGTTCGGCGATTAATGTGCGGGTGATGACATCGCCCGCGCGGCGCGCGAGCAACGAGAGCAACAGAAATTCTTTAGGTGTCAGATCAAGCACACACCCCGCACGGCTCGCGCGATGGCGCTGAACGTCGATTTCAAGGTCGCCGACCTGCAGCGTCGCCGCTTGTCGCAGCGGGCCGCGCCGCAGGATCGTGCGGATGCGCGCCAGCAGTTCCGAGAACGCGAACGGCTTGACGATATAATCATCGGCGCCGAGTTCCAGCCCGTGCACCCGGTCAGCCACATTGTCCCGCGCCGTCAGGAACAGCACGGGCGTCAAATCACGCCGCCGCCGCAATGCCTGCAACACCGACCAGCCATCCAGCCCCGGCAACATGACGTCGAGGATGATCAGGTCATAATCACCCTGCCGCGCCAGCGACGCCCCGATTCCGCCATCTTCGGCGATGTCGATGCTGAAACCGTTCTCCTCCAGACCTTTCTTGAGAAAACCGGCGGTCTTGATCTCGTCCTCGATGATCAGAAGCTTCATCGTGCCTCAGCCGTGTCAGGCGCGGTTGCCAGGATCACCGGGGCAGCCACCCCTCCGGTGTCGGTAGGGCGCCGCACGATCCGGTGTCCGGGTATCGCCTCGGCCAGGCAGCGCAACGCCGCGTCGCGCTGCCCGGCATGGCGGGGCACCGTCACCAGCGACCAGACCCGGCGTTCGCGTTCAATCGAAACGCTGCCGAGCCAGACCCGCGCAAACCCTTGCGAAACGGTCGGGATCGTCACCGCCGAACGCCACAAGCGAAATACCAGCCGCTCATCGGGCCGCAGAAAGCCACCGGTCTTGATCATCACCAACACCGCCTCGCGGCCATCCGCCAGGCGCGGCAGCACCGGCAGAGTTGCTGGATCGATCGGGGCGGCAAACAGCCGCAGAATTGTGCGCACATCCCACGCCACCGGTCTCCGCCATCCTGCCGCCACAAGGTCCGCCCGCAAAACCCGCGGTGATCCGAGAAACTGGAGTGCGAACGGCTGATCGAAGGTCCCCAGCAAGGCAAGCGGGCGCGGTGTCTGCGCCATCCAGCCGCCGTGCCACCAGACGGCGCGCGCCATCGTCCGGCTATCGCGGCTGACCGCGTAATAACGTAACGCCGCGCGCGCGCTGATCATCGCATCGACGCCGCCAACACCGATAATCGCGAGCGCGACCACCGCGCTCATCCCCGCTGGCCGGACCGTCTCGATCGGATGGGTCAGATACGCCAGGCTCAGAACGCTGGCCCAGGCCGCGCCGAACGCCACCGCCTCCAGCGCGGTCGAGAGGTAATCCGCCCCGAGATACAGCCGTGACACGGTCATTCCGAGCAGAAAGACAAGCGTGATAAGGGCGATTCCCGCCCGCAGCACGAAACCGCCATGCCGACCGATCACCACCGCCATGAATACCAGAAGCGCCACCAAAACCGCCAAGTGACTCCCCGGAAACGGCAGGAGGCTGATCCCCCCATCCCGCTCGAACGGTGCGGGCCGGCGCAGCGCCAGGTCGAGCACCGCCGAAAACAGCATCGCCCCGATCAGCGCCGCGATCACATACGCCATGGCGCGCCAGGCCCGCCGCCGATCGAGCCAGAGCACGACGCCGCCGACCAGCGCCACCACAACAATGCCGCTGCCGGCCGCACTGAACCACACGGCAGCTTGCGCCGCCCACCCCACGCGCAGCGACAACAGCAAATGCAACACCGCCCGGTCCGCGGCGACCAGCGGATCACCCGCGATCAGATCCTGCATCACGCCGAACAACAGCCACAGGCTGGCGACCAGAATCCCTCCCAGCACCGCCAACCCCGGCAATTCCGCCCAGGCGGAGTCGAACAAAAACCGCACCGGCCGCCGTAACCGGCTCTCGCGTGCGCCGGCCCACGCCAGCACCGGCCCGCGCAGTTGGCTCAACCACCCCAACACCGCACGCAAGGCCCGAGGCGCGAACCAGACCAGCGTCGCCAGCGCCACAACGCCGAGACCGAGCACGACGCCGATCATGTCACGATCATCCCAACCAATTTACATTCCGTTACCAATCCACCATCCAGCCGATCACTTTTGTTAACCAATTCAGCCTAATCTCGGACGCCATTGAACGTGAGGATGTTGTATCATGAATGTCGAAGCCGTTGCAGCCGCCAGCCAGGTCGCGCCAACCCAGGCCACCGGCGCCGCCCATGCCGGTGCCAGCGCGGGAGGCAGCGGCAAATCCGGAGCGAGCGCCAGTTCGGGTGCGAGCGCGAGTTCAGCGTCCGACACGACGACGGTGGTGACAAATCCGGATGGCAGCACCACAACGACGGTCACCGCTCCGAACGGCTCGATTGTCTCGGTCATCACCACGGATCTGCCGAGCAGCGGCGCCAGTCCGGGCTCGAGCAGCAGCTCCGGCACCGGCAGCGCGGGCACCAACCCAGCATCCCTGCTCAACATCAGCGCCTGATCGCCGCACGCCCACCCTCGCTGAGGCCGCCTGCCCGGCCTGCTTGACCCCGAAGCCGAACCCGGCTGATACAGCCCGGATGGCACGCATATTTTCAGGCATCCAGCCCACCGGCATCGCACATTTGGGTAATTATCTCGGCGCCATCCAGAACTGGGTGGCACTGCAGCAGGACAATGAAGGGATTTATTGTCTGGTCGATCTGCACGCGATCACCGTATGGCAGGACCCCGCCGCGTTGCGCGCGCAGACGCGGACCAACGCCGCCCTGTTGATCGCCTGCGGCATCGATCCGGACAGGAGCATTCTGTTTCACCAATCGGCCGTCCACGCGCACACGCGACTTGCCTGGATCTTCAATTGCGTGGCGCGTTTCGGCTGGCTGAACCGGATGACCCAGTTCAAGGATAAAGCCGGTAAGGACCGTGAAGCGGTCTCGACCGGGTTGTTCGTCTATCCCAACCTGATGGCCGCCGATATCCTTGCCTATCACGCCACCGAGGTGCCCGTCGGCGACGATCAGAGCCAGCATCTCGAACTCGCCAACGACATCGCGCAAAAGTTCAATCACGATTACGAGACGGATTTTTTCCCCACCATCCACCCGCGCATCATGACCAGCACCGCCCGCATCATGAGCCTGCGCGACGGGGCCAAAAAAATGTCGAAATCCGACACATCGGACCAGAGCCGGATCAATCTGACCGATGACAACGACGCCATCGCCCAGAAAATCCGCCGGGCCAAAACCGACCCGGCCGACCTGCCCGATCACCCCGAAAAACTCGAAACCCGCCCCGAGGCCCGCAACCTGGTCGGCATTTTCGCCGCCCTCGCCGGCATCACCCCGGCCGAAGTGCTGCGCGATCACGCCAACCAGGGATTCGGCCACCTCAAAGAACGCCTGACCGAACTGGTGATCGAAACACTCACCCCGATCCGTGACGAAACCAATCGCCTCGCCGCCGACCCCTCCCATATCGACAGCGTTCTGCACCGCGGCGCCAGCCGCGCCGCCGCCATCGCCAATCCGATCGTCGCCGAAGCCGAACGGCTGGTTGGCCTGCTGCCGGCCCCATGAGGCGCCTCGCTGCCCTGCTGGTCTTCGCCACCAGCCTCGCCTCCGCACAAGCGGCCACCAGCAAAGCCGATGACGGCGGCACCCTGCGGCTGATCACCACCGCCGGCTCAGGCTCGTTCGACCCCCAGATCAACTATACCGAACGCTATTGGGAGATCTTCCAGGCGATGTACGATGGTCTGGTCACCTTCGCGAAAACCGGCGGCGCAAAATCGCTCACCATCGTACCCGATCTCGCGACCGACGTGCCAAAGCCGACCAACCACGGGACGACCTACGTCTTTCACCTGCGTCAGGGCATCAGATTCTCCAACGGCGACCCCGTGACGGTGCAGGCCGTCGCCCATAGTTTCCGCCGCCTGTTCAAGGTGAACAACCCGAACGCCGGGACCTGGTATGACGTGATCGTCGGTGGCCGCACCTGCAACGCGCATCCACGTCATTGCACGTTGCCCGGCGTGGTGACCGATGCCGCGACCAACACGATCACCATCCATCTCCGGCACCCCGATTCCGAATTTCTTGACCAGTTGGCGGTGCCCTTCGGCGCCATTCTGCCGGCCGATACGCCCGATCACGACATGGGCACCCACCCGATTCCCGGCAGCGGTGCCTATATGGTGCAATCCTATAACCCGTCCGGCGGCATCGTGATGGTGCGCAATCCGTATTTCCACCAATGGAGCAGGCTTGCCCAACCGAAAGGCTATCCCGACAAAATCGACTATCGCTTCGGTCTTTCGGCGGAATCCCAGGTCACGGCCGTTGAAAACAACCAGTATGACTGGATGTTTGAAGACGTCCCCGCCGACCGGTTGAACGAAATCGCAACGAAATTCACCAAGCAGGTCCACATCCACCCGGTCAACTGGTTCTATTACGCCCCGATGAACGTGAATATTCCGCCGTTCAACAACAAGGATGCACGCCTTGCCGTCGAATACGCGGTCAATCGCGAATCGATGGTCAAACTGTTCGGCGGCAACGCGCTGGCCAAACCGGATTGCCAGATCCTCCCACCCGAAATGCCCGGCTATCAGGCCTATTGCCCCTACACCAAAAACCCCGGCCCCACCTGGTCAGCGCCGGACTGGCAACTCGCGCATGAATACATGAAAAAATCCGGCATGATCGGTCAGCACGTCACGGTGATCACCGAAGTGCAATCGCCGTTCCGCCAGATCGGCATCTATTTGCAGGATGTTCTCAACCGCCTCGGGTTTGTCGCCAACGTCAAGCCGATCTCCTCGAATATCGAATTCAACTATATCCAGAACACCAACAACAAGGTCCAGATCTCGATCACCGATTGGGATCAGGATTATCCCGCCGCCTCGGATTTTCTCGACGTCCTGTTCTCCTGCGGTTCATTCCGAAAGGGGTCCGACAATTCGATCAACATCTCCGGCTTCTGCGATCCCGGCATCGATACCGAAATGGCGCAGGCCGAAACATTATCACTTCTCCATCCCAACGCCGCCAATAAAATCTGGGCGCATGTCGATCACCAGATCACCCGCCGCGCCGTCGTGGTCAGCCTGTTTTCAGTTGCAAAACTCGATTTTACCTCCGCCACGCTGAAAAATTTTACCTTCAGCGGTGAATACATGTTTCTGCCCCAACTCGCGGTGGTCAAATGAGCGACACGCTACAGAGCGAACCCGACCTTGCACCCCCCGCGCCGGGTTACTGGACCCTGGCCGGGCGCAAACTGCTGCACGACCGGGCCGCGATGATCTCGCTCGCCATCCTCCTCGTCATCGCGCTGCTCTGCGCCTCGGCACCTTGGTATGCGGCCCATATCGCCCACACCAACCCGTTCCGCTCGAACCTCTCCGGCACCGTGATCCGCCACGGCAAAACCATCGAGGTGCTCGGCGCCGCGAACAACCCGCTTCACCTCGGCATCGAGCCGATCGGCCCGTCCTGGCGTCTCGGCCCCTACATGCTCGGCGCCGACCAGCAGGGGCGCGACGTCGCGGCGCGGATGCTCTACGGCGGGGAAAATTCGCTGACCATTTCTTTCGCCGCCGCCGCCATCTGCCTCCTCCTCGCCGCGATCACCGGCATCCTCGCCGGGTTCTTCGGCGGCTGGGTCGATCGCATCATCTCCTGGCTGCTCGATGCGCTCTGGGCGTTCCCGGTCTTCCTTCTCGCCATTTCGCTGTCGGTGGTGCTGATCGCGCACGGGATCAATTTCGGCTTGTTCCGGCTCGACGCATCGAGCCTCGCGTTGCCGATCACCATCATCGGCGTCATCTACGTCCCCTATGTCGCCCGGCCGGTGCGCGGCCTGGTGATCGGCCTGCGCCAGAGCGAATACGTCCTCGCCGCCATCGGCATCGGCGCGCCGGCCTGGCGCATCCTGTGGTACGATATCCTGCCCAATGTCATCTCTTCGCTGGTGGTATTCGCGCCTCTGATCGTCGCCCTCGATCTGCTGACCGAAGCCGCCCTGTCGTTCCTCTCGATCGGCGTGCAACCCCCCGCCGCAAGCTGGGGCACCATCATCCATGACGGCGAGAGCCTGATCTACACGCGCCCGATCGTCGCCATCGCGCCCGGCCTCGCCATCGTCATCACCGTGCTCGCCCTCAACATCCTCGGCGATGGTCTGCGCGACGCGCTCGACCCGCGCGCGAAGCTGCGGAACTGACATGCTGGCCACCATCCTCCGCCGCCTGACCCATATGATCGCGGTGCTCTTCGGCATCTCGGTCCTGGTCTTCCTGATCTTCTTTGCCACCCCCGGTGCCAATCCAGCGGCGCGCATCGCCGGCAAGAATGCCTCACCGCAGACCCTCGCGCGCGTTGAACAGCAATTCGGCCTCAACCGGCCGCTCCCCGTGCAATATGCGCTGATGATGAAAAAAATCTTCATCACCCGCAACCTCACCTCCTACGTCAACCTCGGCGAAAAAGTCGTCCCGCAGGTGTTCAAAGCCGCCCCGGTCACGCTCTCGCTGGTTGCCGGCGCCGCCGTCATCTGGATCGTCTGCGCCATCGCGATCGGCGCGCTGGCCGCCGCCTTCCGCAACACCTGGATCGATCGCCTCCTGATGGTGCTGTCCCTGATCGGCATTTCCATGCCGGTATTCTGGGTCGGCACCATGGCCAATTTGTTCACCCAGGGCATCTGGCATCACACCTGGCTGTTCTCCTGGGTGCCGCCGCTCGGTTATGTCGACTTCACGCAGTCGCCGAGCCTATGGTTCAAATCGCTATTGATCCCGTGGATCACTCTCGCCATTCTCTACATCGGCCTTTATGCCCGCGTCCTGCGCGCCGCCTTGATCGAGACCATGCAGGAAGATTTCATCCGCACCGCCCGCGCCAAAGGTCTCACCGAACGCCAGGTCCTGCTGCACCACGCCCTGCGTTGCTCGCTGGTCAGTGTCGTGACCTTATTCGGCCTCGATTTCGGCGTGCTGGTCGGCGGTGGCGCCTTGCTGACCGAGGTGGTGTTCGGTCTGCAGGGCGTCGGCTACCTGACCTATCAGGCGCTCGAAACCCTGGACCTGCCGATGATCATGGCCACCGTCATCTATGCCTCGGTCTTCGTCGTCGTCTCCAACGCGGTGGTCGACATCGTCTACGCCGCGTTCGACCCCCGCATGAGGCTCCGCCGATGACCCCTCTCCTCGAAATCAGCGACCTTGCGGTCAGCTTCCGCACCCGCACCGGCCTGATCCGCGCGGTCGACGGCGTGAGCTTCAGCATCGCCGAACGCGAAATTCTCGGCATCGTCGGTGAATCCGGCTCCGGCAAATCCCTCACCGTGCTCGCCATCCTCGATCTGATCGGCGACCCCAACGCCATCCTCACCGGCTCGATCCGGTTTCGCGGCACCGAACTGCTCGGCCAGCCACCGGCAACCCTGCGCAAGCTGCGCGGCGGCGCCATCGCCATGATCTTCCAGGACCCGATGACCGCCCTGACCCCGGTCTTCACCATCGGCGCCCAGATCATCGAACAGATCCGCATCCACACCGACCTGTCGCGCGCCGGCGCCAAAACCCGCGCGGTCGAATTGCTCGATGCCGTCGGCCTGCCCGACCCCACCCGCATCGCATCGCGCTACCCGCAGGAACTCTCCGGCGGCCAGCGCCAACGCGCCGTGATCGCCATGGCGCTCTCCTGCAACCCCGCCCTCCTGCTCGCCGATGAACCCACCACCGCGCTCGACGTGACGGTCCAGGCCCAGATCCTCGAACTGATCCGCAAGCTGCGCGACGATTTCAATTCCGCCGTCATCCTGATCACCCACAACCTCGGCGTCGTTGCCGAAACCGCCGATCGCGTCGCGGTGATGTATTCCGGCCGCATCGTCGAAACCGCCGCCACGAGCGCCCTCTTCGCCGATCCCCAGCATCCCTACACCTGGGGCCTGCTCGGCTCGATGCCGGCGCTCGACGGCATCCGCCGCCCCCGCCTCGCCACCATCCCCGGCCTGCCCCCGGCGCTTGACCGCCGACCGCAAGGCTGCGCCTTCTCACCCCGCTGCGCCTTCGTCCGCCCGGCCTGCCTCGCCGCACCACCCCCCTTATCCGGCACCGGGCACCCCACCGCCTGCATCATCCAAGCCGCCGAACGCACCGCCGCCCGCGCCCAGGCCCTCGCCGCATGACCACCCCACTCCTCGCGATCGATCGCCTCTCGAAAACCTACACCACCGGCAGCTCGATCCTTTCCTCCGGCCGCACCGTGATCAAAGCGGTCGATGCCGTCTCCTTCACCATCGACTATGGCGAAACCCTCGGCCTGGTCGGCGAATCCGGTTGCGGCAAATCCACCCTCGGCCGCTGCGTCACCCGCCTGCTCGATGTCACATCCGGGACCATCACCCTCGCCGGCACCGACATCACGCACCAACGCGGCGCCAGCCTGCGCGAAACCCGCGCCGATCTGCAAATGATCTTCCAGGACCCCTACGCCTCGCTCAATCCGCGCCGCCGGGTGCGCGACATCGTCGCCGAACCGCTGATCGTTCATCACCGCGGCAACCACCGCGCGGTGCGCGCCGCCGTCACGGGCCTGATCGCGGATGTCGGGCTCCGCCCCGAACACCTCGATCGCTTTCCCCATGAATTCTCAGGCGGCCAGCGCCAGCGCGTCGGCATCGCCCGCGCCCTGGCGCTATCGCCAAAACTGATCATCGCCGATGAACCGGTCTCCGCCCTCGACGTTTCGGTCCAGGCCCAGATCATCAACCTGCTGACCGACCTGAAACGCACGCGCAACATCGCCATGTTGTTCATCGCCCACGACCTCGGCGTCGTGCGCCAGATCGCGGATCGGGTCGCGGTGATGTATCTCGGCACCATCATCGAGCTCGGCGCCACCGAACAGGTCCTGACCTCGCCGGCCCACCCCTACACCGAGGCCCTGATTTCAGCGGTACCCACGGCCACGCCCGTCGCCGGGCGCCGCCGCATCACCCTCGCCGGCGATCCACCAAGCCCGTCCAATCCGCCGGGCGGCTGCCCGTTCCACCCCCGCTGCGGCTACGCCACCGAGGTCTGCAAAACCACCAAACCATCGCTCGCCGTTCAACCCGACGGCAGATTGACCGCCTGCTTTCATCCCCGTCCGGTCTGACACGCCGGCACGCGAGCATCAACGCACGGGCCGATGCGTCACGACACCGCCGCGCGAAGCGCCGCACCCGCCGCCAGCGGCGCGAGCGGCAGGAATAGCGCAAGCAAACCCAACAGCATGGCGAACTCGGCAACCGGATGCGGCGTGACGGCCCCGGCAGCGCCAAAGATCAGCGCAGGGATCATCAGCGGCAGCGCGATCAGGGGAAGCAGCACGGTGCCGCCGCGCGCACCGAGGGTGATGGCGGCACTCATGCCACCCACCAGCGACAGCAATATCGTGCCCGGCAACAAAGTGAGCAGCAATTGTGGCACGGCCGACTCATCGAGGCGCAGCATGATGGCAACCGGCCCGGCAATGACCAGGAGTGGCAAGCCGGTGGTGAGCCAGTGGCCGATGATCTTGCCGAATGCCACAGCACTGGCCGGCAAGCCGGAGACCATCAATTGATCGAGCGCGCCATCCTCATAATCGGCGGCAAACAGCCGGTTCAACGGCAATAACGCCGCCAGCAGCGCGATCACCCAGATCACGCCAGGCGCAATGCCGGACAGAACCGTCGGCGCCGGTCCGATCGCGAAGGCGAACAGACTCGCCGCGATGATGAAAAACAGCAGCGCGGCCACCGAATCACCGGCATGGCGCAGGGCAAGAATCAGCTCGCGGCGGATCAGCGCCAGAAATTTGGTCATGAAATCGTCCGGCTGAGGTCGAGCGGCTTGGCATCCGGCAGGTCGAGCGGCAAATGGGTTGCCGCGATGATCATGCCGCCGCGGGCGCGATGCGCCGCAAAATTGCCCTCAAGCCGGCGGACCGAGGCCGCATCAAGACCGGTGGTCGGTTCATCGAGCAACCAGAGCGGGGCGTCGCTGAGCGCGAGGCGCGACAGAGCGAGGCGGCGGCGCTGACCCGATGACAGCAGCCGGGCCGGCAGATCAGCGAAACGATCAAGATCAACGGTCGCAAGCGCCGCAACGATCTCTGACCGGGCGACTTTACGGGTAAGGCCCAGATTATCAGCGACGGTGAGGCCCGGCTTGATCGCATCCATATGCCCGACGAAGGCGAGGCGCGTCGCATGCAGCGGCGGATCGTCGAGCGCGTCCTCGCCGTTCCAGAGCAACGCACCGGCGGCCGGCGGTGTCAATCCGGCAAGCAGACGGATCAGCGAGGACTTGCCCGCCCCGTTCGGTCCAACCAGCAGCAGCGCCTCACCGGCCCGGAGTAAAAAAGAGACATTTGCGAACACAAGACGTTCACCGCGGATCGCGGCCAGATTCTGGGCTTCCAGCATCGCTAGACTGCCGCTTCAACGATGGACGCGCGGCTGTCACCGTGATTAAAGCGGAGGACAACTCGATTTTGCTGCGGCGCGAAACGCCGAACGCTGCGAAGGGGAACCCGCGTGATGAACATGATCGGTCAGGACAGTCTGAAAGTGGAGACGACGCTGCGCGTCGAGGACAAGGAGTACACCTATTTCGCACTCAATGCCGCCGCTGAAAAGCTCGGCGATATTTCCCGCTTGCCGCGCACGCTGAAAATCCTGCTCGAAAACGTCCTCCGCTTCGAAAACGGCACCTCCTACACCGTCGAAGACGCCAAAGCCCTCGTCGCCTGGGTCGATGCCGCCCATTCCGAACGCGACGTCCCCTTCCGCCCCGCCCGCATCCTGATGCAGGATTTCACCGGCGTCCCCGCCGTGGTCGACCTCGCCGCCATGCGCGACGGCATCGTCAAGCTCGGCGGCAATGCCGACAAGGTGAATCCGCTGGTGCCGGTCGATTTGGTGATCGACCACTCCGTGATGGTCGACGTGTTCGGCCGCAAGGACGCGCTGGAACGCAATGTCGAACTCGAATTCGAACGCAACGGCGAACGCTACGAATTCCTCCGCTGGGGCCAGGAAGCCTTCGACAATTTCCGCGTCGTCCCCCCCGGCACCGGCATCTGCCACCAGGTCAACCTCGAATACCTCGCCCAGGCGGTCTGGACCGCCACAACCGACGGTAAAACCCTCGCCTACCCCGACACGCTGTTCGGCACCGACAGCCACACCACAATGGTCAACGGCATGGGCGTGCTCGGCTGGGGCGTCGGCGGCATCGAGGCCGAAGCCGCCATGCTCGGCCAGCCGATCGCCATGCTGATCCCCGACGTCATCGGCTTCAAACTCACCGGCTCCCTGCGCGAAGGCATCACCGCGACCGACCTCGTCCTCACCGTCACGCAAATGCTCCGCAAAAAAGGCGTCGTCGGCAAATTCGTCGAATTCTACGGCGCCGGCCTCGACCAGCTCCCGCTGGCCGACCGCGCCACCATCGCCAACATGGCCCCCGAATACGGCGCCACCTGCGGCTTCTTCCCGGTCGACCAGATCACGCTCGACTACATGAAACTCTCCGGCCGCGACGAACACCGGATCAAACTGGTCGAAGCCTATTGCAAAGCCCAGGGCCTCTGGCGCGACGAGTCCGAACTCCTGTTCTCCGATACGCTGGAACTCGACCTCTCCACCGTCGAACCCTCCCTCGCCGGCCCCAAACGCCCGCAGGATCGCGTCGCCCTCTCCAAAGCATCCAGCGCCTTCGCCACCGAACTGACCAAATCCCTCGGCGTCCCCGCCAACGACATCGCAACCAAAGCCGAAGTCGCCGGCAAGAACTTCTCGATCACCCATGGCGACGTCGTGATCGCCGCCATCACCTCCTGCACCAACACCTCCAACCCCTCCGTCCTGGTCGCCGCCGGCCTCGTCGCCCGCAAAGCCCGCGCCCTCGGCCTCAAACCCAAACCCTGGGTGAAAACCTCCCTCGCCCCCGGCTCGCAGGTCGTCACCGAATATCTCGACAAATCCGGCCTCTCCGCCGATCTCGACGCGCTCGGCTTCGAGACCGTCGGCTACGGCTGCACCACCTGCATCGGCAACTCCGGCCCGCTCGACGACGCGATCGCCGAAGCCATCGAAGACAACAAACTCGTCGCCGTCTCCGTCCTCTCCGGCAACCGCAATTTCGAAGGCCGCGTCCACCCCAACGTCCGCGCCAACTACCTCGCCTCACCCCCGCTCGTCGTCGCCTACGCCCTCCTCGGCACCATGAGCCTCGACATCACCACCGCCCCGATCGGCCAGGACCAATCCGGCCGCGACATCTTCCTCAAGGACATCTGGCCCACCACCAAGGAAATCGCCGACCTCGTGAAATCCTCCCTCACCCGCGAGATGTTCCTCGACCGCTACGGCGACGTCTTCAAAGGCCCGAAACAATGGCAGGAAATCGAAGTCGAAGGCTCCGCCGAAACCTACCGCTGGTCCAGCGCCTCCACCTACGTCAAAAACCCCCCCTATTTCGACGGCATGACCATGGACCCCGCCCCGGTCACCGACATCAAAGGGGCCCGCATCCTCGCCCTGCTCGGCGATTCCATCACCACCGACCACATCTCCCCCGCCGGCAGCTTCCGCGCCACCACCCCCGCCGGCGAATACCTCGCCGAACGCCAGATCCTGCCCAAAGACTTCAACTCCTACGGCTCCCGCCGCGGCAACCACGAAATCATGATGCGCGGCACCTTCGCCAACATCCGCATCCGTAACGAAATGCTGAACAACGTCGAAGGCGGCTACACCAAACACTACCCCTCCGGCACCCAGATGCCGATCTACGACGCCGCCATGCGCTACAAAGCCGAAAACATCCCCCTCGTCGCCTTCGTCGGCCGCGAATACGGCACCGGCTCCTCCCGCGACTGGGCCGCCAAAGGCACCATGCTCCTCGGCATCCGCGCCGTCATCGCCGAAAGCTTCGAACGCATCCACCGCTCCAACCTCGTCGGCATGGGCATCCTCCCTCTGGTCTTCAAAGACGGCACCACCCGCAAAACCCTCGACCTCAAAGGCGACGAAACCATCGACATCCTCGGCCTCGACGCCCTCACCCCCCGCATGGACATCGAAATGCTGATCCACCGCACCAACGGCACCACCGACAAAACCACCCTCCTCTGCCGCGTCGATACCAAAGACGAAGTCATGTACTACGAAAACGGCGGCATCCTGCACTACGTCCTGCGTAATATGGCACGGGCGGCGTAACGGGCGTTATTAAGTAAGGAAGGCTTCTTTTTTGTAAAAAAGAAGCAAAAAACTTTTGTTCATCTGGGTCCGGGGCGGTTTTATCGTCCCGGACCTAGCAAGACGTCGGTGGGGTGCTCTTCCGCACCCCACCCCTCCATCGATCGCGCCCGACCGGTCTTTCCCAAACTAACACTTTCCCACCCCCCGCCGCCTATGCTCTAACACCCCCATGAACGCGGCACTCACCCTCTTCACCCGCTTCGCGGGTTTCATCGCTAGTCTGAAAAAATCCATCGCCGCCGCCAGCGTGCCGGTGCAGGGCCGCCCCGCACGTCTCCCGTCCCCTTTCGGCGTCATGTTCCACGCCCGCCTGTCCCGCCTGACCACCCG